>NZ_JBHRYH010000010.1:0-569 GCF_042648905.1 Vogesella amnigena
TTTTGCTCAACATCGGGAAGTAGACTGGGTTTGTAGCTCAGCCGGTTAGAGCACCGTCTTGATAAGGCGGGGGTCGTTGGTTCGAGTCCAACCAGACCCACCAGTAAACCTGTCGCGAGACAGATTTGCAGTAAGCGATAAAGCCGAAAGACAAGGCGCGAGGGAGCGACATGTACAGCTGTACATGAGCGACCGAGCAACGCGGTATTTCGGATTTAGCGGGGGATTAGCTCAGCTGGGAGAGCACCTGCTTTGCAAGCAGGGGGTCGTCGGTTCGATCCCGTCATCCTCCACCACCCACCCAATGCAAACACAAGCAGATTCATTGCCGAGGCAATGAGTAAGTTTCTGTTTGCGTTGTAAAACGCCCGATCTTTAACAAATTGAAGAAGCCAATTCAAGCGGCGAAATGAACGGATAAGTTAACTCTGATCCGAACAAATCGCCGACTTGGGTAGAAGATAGTATCAAGTGCTGTGTACGCCTTAGTGCGCAGCACCACGCAACACTTTGTCATGAAGAGCCGCAAGGTATCTGAAATGATAGAGTCAAGCGACTAAGTGCATCTG
>NZ_JBHRYH010000011.1:0-166488 GCF_042648905.1 Vogesella amnigena
GCCGCCAGCGTTCAATCTGAGCCAGGATCAAACTCTTTAGTTCAAATCCAAGCAATTTTTTGGCACGCAAGTTCAAAGAAACCGAATAACAGCCGAAGCTGACATTCGTGTCACTTTCTCTTGCAGTGCAAGTGTCTGGCTCGCCAGGCACTTACACCTATCGGTTATTTGGTTTGTTAAAGAGCGGGCTGACTTCGTTTCGTGTCGTCGTCAGCTGATGGAGCGAACTATACGCATCGCTTTTCGCCTCGTCAACAGTATTTTTTACAAAAACATGAGCATTTGAAAACAAGCACACCTAACACACTGTAAACAAACAAAAATACCAAATGAAAATCACAATTAACGTTTCATCAAACCCTACGATCTGGCCTGATTCGATGCTTACAGCAGCTACTGATGTGCAAATAGCCCGCTTTTCAGTAGTTTTTATTCGACTTGCCGCAAAATGATAAAGGGCCGCATTGGCGGCCCTGGTGCCAGCACCAGCACAGGCTGGTCTGCTATTGCTTAGCTACGGTAGTCAGCGTTGATCTTCACGTAGTCGTAGGAGAAGTCGCAGGTCCATACGGTGGCGCTGGACAGGCCACGACCGAGCACTACGCGCACCGTGATTTCATCCTGCTTCATCACACGTTGGCCGTCTTCTTCCTTGTAGTCCGGGTTGCGGCCACCGTCCTTGGCGACCAGTACGTCGTCCAGATACATCTCCAGGCGATCCACATCCAGGTCGGCGATGCCGGCGTAACCGATGGCGGCCAGCAGGCGGCCCAGGTTCGGATCGGAAGCAAAGAAAGCGGTTTTCACCAGCGGCGAGCGACCGATGGCATAACCCACTGCCTTGCATTCGGCAATGGTGCGGCCGCCTTCTACCTGTACGGTAATGAACTTGGTAGCGCCCTCGCCGTCACGCACGATGGCCTGTGCCAGTTCGATAGCCACGTCCAGCACCGCCGCTTTCAGCTGCTCGTAGGCGGCGGAGGTAGCGCTGTCGATGCGCGCCGCACTGCCCTGACCGGTGGAGATCAGCATGAAGCTATCGTTGGTGGAGGTGTCTCCATCAATGGTGATGCTATTGAAGCTGAGATCGGCCACCTCTTTTACCAGCTGGTTCAGCAGCGGACGGGTAACCGGCGCATCAGTGGCGATGAAGCCGAGCATGGTGGCCATGTTCGGGTGGATCATGCCGGCACCCTTGGCGATGCCGGTGATGTTCACCGTCTGGCCGTCGATCTGGATGGTGCGGCTGGTGGCCTTGGGCGCCACGTCGGTGGTCATGATGGCTTCGGCGGCATCGGCCCAGCTGGCGGCCTGGCGCTGCGGCAGCGCGGCAATGATCTTGTCTACCGGCAGCGGCTCCAGAATCACGCCGGTGGAGAACGGCAGAATCTGCTCCGGCAGGCAGTCGAGTTCTGCGGCCAACGCCTCACACACGGCGCGGGCGTTCTGGCGACCGGATTCGCCGGTACCGGCGTTGGCGTTACCGGTGTTGACTACCAGCGCACGGATCTGCACGCCAGCATCCAGGTGCTGTTTGCACAGCTGTACCGGTGCGGCGCAGAAGCGGTTCTGGGTAAACACACCAGCCACGGTATTGCCTTTGTCGAGGCGAATCACCAGCACGTCCTTGCGGCCCGGCTTCTTGATGCCGGCTTCGGCATAGGCCAGATCCACACCGGCAATGGGAGCGAGTTGGCTGTTGTCCACGGGCTTGAGATTGACTGGCATGGCGATTCTCCGAAATTTGATGTCGCAAGATTGTAACTGAATCGCCGGCCGCACATCACCCGTAGCAGGCATTAACGCTGTCGCGGATCAAAGGCGCAGGCCGATGAGGCGCGGTTAATCAGCGACAGGCGCTGCCTCTCAGCCTTCACCATGCTCGTGGATCAGCCCCAGCAGCGCCTCGCCATAGCGCGCGACTTTCAGTTCGCCCAGGCCATACACCTTTTTCAGCCCGCTCGGCGTTACCGGCCGCTGCTGTACCAGCTCCTGCAGGGTGCGATCGCTGCATACCGCGTAGGCTGGCACGTTGTGCTCGTCGGCGGTGGCCTTGCGCCAGCGGCGCAGCGCGGACCACAGTCGCTCTTCGCGCTCGGTGCGCAGCCAGCGTTCGCTGTGCACGCTCTGGCGCTGGCGGGCCTCGGCCAGCGGGCGCAACTCGATCTGCTGCTCGCCCTTGAGAATGGCGCGGCAGGTATCGGTAAGCAGCAGCGACTGCCCCCGCACGATGTCCACCTGCAGCAGCTTGCGCGCCACCAGCTGACGAATTACCGAACGCCATCCTTTCTGGTTAAGTTCCTTGCCGATGCCGAAGGTGGACAGCTTATCGTGCCCTGCCTGCTGCACATACTGGTTGGGACGCCCCAGCAACACGTCGATGATGTGGCCGGCCGGATAACGTTGGCCGCAACGGTAGATACAGGACAGCAACTTCTGCACCACCACGGTAGCATCGTAGGTGGCAGGCGGACGCAGGCAGTTGTCGCACTGGCCGCAGGGCTGCGCCGCCTCGCCGAAGTAAGCCAGGATCTGCTGCCGGCGGCAGCTGGGGGTTTCGCAGTAGCCCAGCATGGCGTCAAGCTTGGTCAGCTCCACCTGCTTCTGCTGCGCCGGGCTGTCGCCGCCCTCGATCATCTGCGTCAGCTGCACCATGTCGTTGAGGCCGTAACACAGCCAGCTGGTGGCCGGCAGGCCGTCACGACCGGCGCGGCCGGATTCCTGATAGAAGTTCTCCGGGCTCTTGGGCAGGTCGATGTGAGCGACGAAGCGCACGTCCGGCTTGTCGATGCCCATGCCGAAGGCGATGGTGGCCACCATCACGATGCCATCCTCGCGCAGGAAGGTGCGCTGGTTGCGGTCGCGATCTTCGTGGCTCATGCCGGCGTGATAGGGCAAGGCGCGTATGCCGTTTTCGCACAGCCACTGCGCGGTATCGTCCACCCGCTTGCGCGACAGGCAGTAGACGATGCCGGATACACCGGGGTAATCGTTCTCGATAAAAGCCAGCAGCTGCTTCTTGGCGCTGTCCTTTTCCACTACCTGGTAGAACAGATTAGGCCGGTCGAAGCTGGTGATGAACTGGCGCGCATCCTGCAGCTGCAGGTAGTGCAGCATGTCGGCGCGAGTTTCGGCGTCGGCGGTAGCGGTGAGCGCGATGCGCGGCACTTGCGGCCAACGCTGGAACAACTGACCCAGCTGCTGGTATTCCGGGCGGAAGTCGTGCCCCCACTGGCTGACGCAATGCGCCTCGTCCACAGCGAACAGCGCGATCTGCGGCAGGCTGGCAAGAAACTCCAGGAAGCGCGGCGACAGCAAGCGCTCCGGTGCCACGTACAGCAGGTCGAGCTGGCCTTCGCGGGCGAAGTGCGCAATGGCGCGCGCCTCGTCCTGCGTGGTAGCGGAGTTGAGGCAGGCAGCCGCCACACCGGCTTCGCGCAGCGCGGCCACCTGGTCCTGCATCAGCGCGATCAATGGCGATACCACCAGCGCAAGGCCGGGGCGCAGCAATGCCGGGATCTGGTAGCACAGGCTCTTGCCGCCACCGGTAGGCATCAGCACCAGCGCATTACCGCCGTCTGCCACATGGGCGATGATGTCGGCCTGCATGCCGCGGAAAGCCGGGTAGCCGAAGGTATTCTGGAGAAGGGAGAGTGCGTCCTGCATCGGGATTCTTCACGTGAAGCGCGCATTGTACGCAAAAAGCGCCTGATCGCGCGCTTTCCCCCGCCGGCGAAGGGAAACACTACTGCGCCAAGGCCTATCTATGCGAGACTTGCATAGTTAATGCAGCCTGAACCAGATCATGAAGTCTTATTTCCTGTTTGCCCTGGCCACACTGGCCCTGACCGGCTGCGCCACCAGCAGTGGCGTGGGCGGCAAAACCGGCGGTGCCAAAGCCGGCATCCTGACTCCGGCCAAACCGGCACCGCAACAGCGCGCCCCCGTCATCGCCAATGCAGAATGGATCATCCTGGGCGTATCCCCCAGTGGCAACATCCTGCATGAAATCGACCGCCTGAGCATTCAGCGCAAAGGCTCGCTGACCGTGTTCCGCGACCGCAAGACCATCTTCAACCCGAAGAAGGAAAACTTCCTGAACACACCGCAGCACAAGCAGTCGATCAACAGCTGGGAGGTGGACTGCATTGCTTCCACTTTCCGCCTGGCAGCCATGCAGCTGCTGGATGACAGCGGCCGGGTGATACTGAGCCGCAGCTATAGTGACAGCGAAATCCGACCGATGCCGGTGGTACGGCAATCGGCATCGTTCCAGCAAATGGAATACGTTTGCAAACAGGCGCTGGCCGTCTGAAGCAAGCACCGGCCACTGGCCGCGAACTGACAAGGGGTGATCATGCGCAGGGTGGTATTCAATCAGAAAGGCGGGGTGGGCAAATCCACCATTACCGTCAACCTGGCAGCCGCCGCTGCCAAGGCTGGCCGCAAGGTGCTGCTACTGGACCTGGACCCGCAAGGCAATGCCAGCCACTACCTGAGCGGCAGCAGCGTGCCACCGGAGCATGCCAATGCCGCCGCGTTTTTTGGCCAGATGCTGAATATCAGTCTGTTCGAGAAAAAGCCGGCCGAATTCGTGTTGCCCACCCAGCATGACAACCTGCACCTGCTGGCTTCACACCCGGAGCTGGCCGAGCTGATGGTGAAGCTGGAAGCGCGCTACAAGATGTTCAAACTGCGTGAAGCGCTGCTGCAGCTGGAGGCCGATTACGATGAAATCTGGATCGACACCCCGCCGGCGCTGAACTTCTATACCCGCTCGGCACTGATTGCGGCCAACCGCTGCCTGATTCCGTTCGACTGCGATACCTTCTCGCGCCAGGCCCTGCTGGGTCTGCTGGACAGCGCCGCCGAGATTCGCTCGGATCACAACCCGGAGCTGCAGATAGAAGGCATCGTGGTAAACCAGTATCAACCGCGCGCCAGCCTGCCGGCGCGCATGGTGCAGGAGCTGCGCGACGCCGGCCACCCGGTGCTGTCTCCCCCGCTGTCGGCGTCGGTGAAGATCCGCGAATCGCACGAGCGCTGCCTGCCGATGGTGTTCCTGGATGCGCGCCACAAGCTGGCGCAGGAGTTCAGCCAGCTCTACGCCAACCTGGCCCAGCACTGACACCACGACAACCGCCGGTCTTCCCGTCGATGAAAACCGAGCTCAAGCCAGCCACGCTACTGCTTTCCAGCCTGCTGCTGGCGCTATGCCTGTGGTTGCTGGCCATGCTGCTGTTGCAGCAGTCCAGCGAGAAAACCATGCGCAGCCGCCAGCTGGAGCAGGCCGGTCAACGTATCGCCCAGCTCAACCAGCAGCTGCTGCAGCTGATGCAGAACGGCCAGACCGCCACCGAGCTGCTGCTCAGCAGCGATGGCAATCATGCGGCCGACAGCAGTTTTGCCCGCTACGCGCCTTACGTACTGTCCGCCAACCCGGCATTTGATTTTCTGGCCGTGGTGGCAAGGGTGGACCAGCACCAGCGCGAGGCCGTGGAACTGAGCCAGGGCCTGCTGCTGCGGCAGTTCGATGGCAACCGGCTGGTGCCGGCCAGCGTGCGCCCGATTTACTTTCCGGTAGCCGAGCAATACCCGGACGACAGCCAGGCGCTGCCGCTGCACCTGGATCTGGGCGTGCAGCCCGAAGTACACAAGGCGCTGCAGCGCGCCTTCGCCGACGGTTTGCCGACACTGGTGCAACTGCATGCCGGCAGCCGGCAGCGGCTGGCGCTGTTCTTCAGCAGCAAGACCCGGTCGCAGCCGGTGCTGCTGGGCATCGGCATCAACCCTGCACAACTGCTGAGCAACAGCAGCCAGGGGGAGGCAAGAGAACAACTGCGGCTGCGCATTCTGATTCAGGATCGGCAGCAGCCGCTGCTGGCCGACAGCCATCCGGAACTCGCCAGCGTACAGCTGCCACTGCTGCGCGCCAGCCGCACCATAGGCGGCCAGCAGCTACGCTTCGAAATCATGCCGGTCGACAGCGGCGGCAGCGACAACAGCAGCCACCTGCTGGCCGGCACCCTGCTGCTGGCCGCCATTGCCCTGCTGGCGCTGGCCGGCCGCCAGCTGTCACGCCAGAACCGGCAAACCCTGCACTACCAGAGCGGCATGATAGGCCGCCTGCAAGATAGCAACCTGTCGCTGAAAACCCAGCTGGAACGCCAGCGGGAGCGCGTGCAGCCACTGCAGGAAACCGGGGAGCGCTACAGCGCCCTGCTGGCGCAGCAAAGCGATGGCGTGCTGCTGCTGAGCAATAGCGGCCACGTGCTGCTGGTCAACCCCGCAGCCGCCCGCCTTATCGGCCAGCAGCAGGATGCGCTGCTGCAATTGCCAGCCGGCGCGCTGATCAGCGAATTGCACCACCCGCCGCGCAGCAGCTTTGCCGAGCATGTCGCCCCGCTGCTGGGCCATCCGTTCGAGGCACTGCTGATCTGCGACCAGTCCTTCATGCTGCAGGTGGAAATGTCGATCAGCCAGATCCAGCCCGACCATGCCGCGGCGTTCTACCTGGTGGTGTGCCGCAATATCGCGGCGCGCAAGGAGCGCGAAGCCGCGCTGCTGCGTCTGACCGACACCCTGGCCGAGCAGGTGGAAACCCGCTCGCGCCAGCTGTCGGCACTGCTGGACGCCAGCCCGATGGCGATGGCCTACATTGTCGACCGCCATTTCAAGCAGGTGAACAAGGCATTTCTGAGCCTGTTCCAGCGCAGGGAAGACGAAATCCTGGAAGGCTCCACCCGCATCCTGTACGACAGCGATGAACAGTTCCTGCGCACCGGCCGCAGCGTCTACCCGGCGCTGAACAGCGGTGAAGTGACCCAGGACGACATCCTGCTGGTGCGCGGCGGCGGCGACACCATCTGGGTGCGCATGTTCGGTCGCGCGGTAAAGCCGGGCCAGCCTGCGCTGGGCTCGGTGTGGCTGTATCAGGATATTTCGGCGCAGCGCACCACCGAGGAGGCGCTGCGCCGCGCCCGTGACCTGGCCGAGGACACCAGCCGCGCCAAGACCGAATTCCTGGCCAATATGTCGCATGAACTGCGCACCCCGCTGCATGCCATTCTCGGCTTTGCCGAAATCGGCCAGCAGCAGGACGACCCGGCAGCGCTCCCCAAACTGCAACGCTATTTCGAGCGCATCCACCACAGCGGCAGCCGCCTGCTCTCGCTGCTGAACGAACTGCTGGACCTGTCCAAGATGGAGGTTGGCCGCATGGAATACGCCATGCAGCGCCACGATCTGCAACAGGTGATTCGCGAATGCGTGGAGGAAGTCCGTGGCCAGGCGGAACAGCATGCGGTGTCCTTGCTGTTCGTGCCGCTGCCGGATGAACTGCAGCTGGAACTGGACGCGTTCCGTATCGGCCAGGTGGTACGCAACCTGCTGTCCAATGCCGTCAAGTTCAGCCCGCCAGGCGGCCGGGTAAGCGTCACGGTGGACCCTGGGCTCAGCCCGGAATCGCCGGTATGCGTGGAAATCCACGACCAGGGGCCGGGCGTGCCGGAGCAGGAGCGCGACCATATCTTCGGCATGTTCATCCAGGGCAGCCTCACCAAGACCGGCGCCGGAGGCAGCGGGCTGGGGCTGGCCATCAGCCGCGAAATCGTGCTCGCCCATCACGGCAGCATCAGCGTGCGCAATGCTGAAGGCGGTGGTGCCATCTTCCAATTTACCCTGCCGCGCCGGCAGCACGGCCCACACAAGGAGAAATGAGCATGGGCAAGCGTTTGTTACTGGTGGACGACGAGCCGCTTAACCTGGAACTGCTTGGCGAGTTGCTGCAGGACGCCGGTTACGACACCGAAGCCGTGGCCAATGGCGAAGCCGCCTGGCAACTGCTGCAACAGCATGGCGAGCAATACGCCGCGGTGCTGCTGGACCAGATGATGCCGGGCATCAGCGGCTTCGAGCTGCTGCGCCGCATGAAGGCCAACCCGCACCTGGCCTTCCTGCCGGTAATCATGCAGACCGCGGTGGGTGCCGCCGCCAGCGTACAGGAAGGGCTGTCCTCCGGCGCCTTCTACTACCTGACCAAGCCGTTCTCGCGCGACATGCTGCTGGCGGTGGTGGCCGCCGCCACCGTGCACTGGGACCGTCACCAGTACTTCCGCGAGCTGGCCAGCCAGCAAATGGGGGCACTGCAGTTTCTGCAGCAGGCAGAATTCAGCTTTCGCACCCTGCAGGAGGCCCGCCATGTCGCCTCGCTGCTGGCCAAGACCAGCCCGGAACCGGAAAAGGTGGCCACCGGCCTGTTCGAACTGATCGTCAACGCCATCGAACACGGCAATCTGGGTGTGAGCTTCGAAGAAAAAACCCGCTTGCAGCAGCAGGAGCAATGGGAGCAAGAGCTGGAACGACGCCTGAGCGACCCGCAGCTGGGGCAGCGCAAAGTGCGCCTTAGCATGCAGCGCGACGCTCAAGCCCTGAGCTTTGAAGTGCGCGATGAAGGCGATGGCTTCGACTGGCAACAATTTCTGGCCCGCGAACCCGGCCAACTGCTGGCCAGCCATGGTCGCGGCATCATGATTGCGCGCCGGCTGTCGTTCGACGAACTGGAATATCGCGAGCGCGGCAACGTGGTACGGGCGGTAAGCTACCTGCCAGCCGCCTCGGCCGGCCAGGGCGGCAGCCAGTAAGCCGGCTGGCGCCTGGCGCGCAGAACCAGCCCCTGCCCCTGCCCCAGCCGCAACTGCAACGCGCCGTCACGGTCGGTGCGCCACACCGCCAGCCCCCGCTCGGCCAGGCGCTGCAACACCACGGGATGGGGATGGCGGTAACGGTTGCCATAGCCGGCACTGATGATGGCCAGCTGCGGCCGCACCGTATCCAGCCAGGCATCGGCACTGGCACTACGGCTGCCATGATGCCCAAGCACCAGCACCTGACTGCGCAGCGCCGCGCCATAACGCCGCACCAGTTCCTCCTCCACCGCCAGCGGCGCATCGCCGCTGAGCAGCACCGCCTGCCGCCAGGTTGCCACCCGCAACACGCAGCTGTGGCTGTTGTCATCTCCTGCGGTATCTGCATGCGGCCACAGCACATCAAAGCGCACGTCATCCCACACCCAGCTCTGCCCGGCGCGGCATGGCGTGGCGGCATGCTCCGGCACACTGCCCGGCTGGCCGCGCCAGATGCCGCGCACCGGCAAGGCGGCCAACACCCCGGATGCCGCACCATCGTGGTCGGCATCATGATGCGACAGCATCAGCGCCGGCCCCGTCGCCCCCAGCGCTCGCAGCACCGGCAACACCACGCGACCGGCATCTCCGGCGCCGGTATCGAACAGCAGATCGTGCTGCGCCGTCTGCAGCAGCACCGCCAGCCCCTGCCCCACGTCCAGCACCTCCAGCCACAACTCGCCAGCCGGCGGCCGTGGCGCGCGGTACAGCAGCAGCGGCAACAGCAGCAACACCCCGGCCAGACGCAGGCCGCGCGCCAGCGGCAGCAACAAGCACAGGCTGCCCAGCAAGGCAGCAGGCAGCAATAGCCACGGCAGGGCGGGAAACCACCACTGCGGCCCAGCTGCCAGCCAGTCCACCCCCAGCCAGAAACCATGTGCCAGCCAGCCGGCTGCCTGCGCCGGCCAGCCCCAGGGCAATAGCGACAACAGCGCCAGCGGCGTCAGCAACAGCGAAACCAGCGGAATCCCCACCGCATTGGCCAGCGGCGACAACCACGGCCATTGCCCGAACATGGCCGCCAGCGGCAGCAGTGATGCCAGCGTGGCGCGCCACTGCGCCCCCAGCAGCGCCGGCCAGTAGCCAGGGTGGGCGCGCAGGCCGGTTTCACCGGCAATCAGCGCCCCCACCAGGCCGAACGACAACCAGAAACCGGCGGCCAGCGCGGCAAACGGATCGAGCAACAACACCACGCTCAAGGCGGCCAACCATACCTGCCATGCCGACAGGCTGCGCAGTTGCCACAATGCCGCCACCGTGGCTGCCAGCATCCACACCGTGCGCTGGGTAGGTACCGAAAACCCGGCCAGCAGCGCATAGCCCAGCGCCGCCAACAGGCCGGCCAGCAGGGCGAGCCGCTGCGGCTGGCTCTGCGGCCACCGTCGCAGCAAGCGGCGAACCAGCCAGAACACCAAGCCGGCCAGCAGCGAAATATGCAGCCCGGACACGCTGACCACGTGCGTCAGCCCCGTGGCCGCCAATGCCTGCCACTGCGGCCGGCCAATATCCTGCTGCGCGCCCAGCGCCAGCGCCGCCACCAGCGCGGCATCCCGTCCCGGCCCGATCGTCCGGTACAGTCGCGCCACCAGCGCTTGCCGCCACCGATCCAGCCAGCCTGGCCCCCAGGTGGCCGTCGCTAGCGGCTGGCGCAGCTTGCCGATACTGCCGCTGGCCAGCACGCCCTCGCTCCAGTACCAGCGCGCGGCATCGAAGCCGGCCACGTTGGCCGCACCATGCGCCTGGCGCAGCCGCACCTGCAGCTGCCAGCGGCTGCCGGCCGGCCATTCCCTGCCGGCGTAATCGTTCAGCTCCAGCAAGGGTGGCAGCGGATGCGGCCCATCGGCATCCGGCACCAGCCGCAAGCGCACGCCGAATTCGCTGCGCCGCGGCAACTCCACCACCTGGCCACTGATCTGCAGCGGCACGCCAACCAGCGTCGCCGGCAGCCGCTGCGCCAGACGCTGATCGATGCGCCAGCCAGCCCAGGCCATGCCCAGCAGCAGGCACATCAGCAACAGCGGCAAGCGGCGCCGCCACCACAGCGGCCAACCGGCGATCACAGCGGCCAGCAGCAGATGCCAGTCCGGCGGGGCCGGCAGCCACACGCACAGCACCAGCCCCAGGCACAGGGCGATAAGCTTTTCCATCGCGCCATGCTATGCAATACGAATTATTGCCAGCAAGGTTGCCGCTGCCGGCGGCTTGCCGTATCTTCGCCGCCACTTGTCAGGAACCGCATCATGACCACCACCCCGCTGTACTGCGCCGAGCCGGCGCGCCGCGACACCGCGCAACAACTGGCTACCCGCTTTGCCCTGCCGCTGGTCAACCAGCGGCCGCAAGAAGGCTACTGGCTGGAGCTGGGGCCGGAGCGGCTGGAGCTGCTCACCAGCGGAAAGCACGGTGCGGTGTATGCCGAATTTGTCGACGGCGCCGCGCGCCACCGCCGCGAACAGGGCGGCGGCCGCGGCCAGCCGGTGGCCAAGGCCATCGGTCTGAAAGGGGCGAAGGATCTGCCGCGAGTGGTGGATGCCACCGCCGGCCTGGGCGGCGACAGCTTCGTGCTGGCCACGCTGGGCTGCGAGGTGACCCTGCTGGAGCGCTCGCCGGTAGCCGCCGCGCTGCTGCACGATGCGCTGGAGCGCGCGCGCTGGCACCCGGACACCATGGACATCGCCCGCCGCATGACCCTGGTGCATGCCGACGCCCGCAGCTGGTTGGCCGCACAGGCCGAACTGCCGGCGGAGCAACGCCCGGAGGTGGTGTTCGTCGACCCGATGTTCCCGGACACCGACAAGAAAAGCGCCGCCGCCAAGAAAGGCATGCAGGCGTTCCAGCACGTCATCGGCGACGACCTGGACAGCAGCGAGCTACTAGCCGCCGCCATTGCCGCCGCCACCGTGCGCGTGGTGGTGAAGCGCCCGCAACGCGGCCCGGCCATCGCCGGCGTCAAACCGTCGGCGGTGCTGGACGGCAAATCCACCCGCTTCGACCTGTACGTGATCAAGGCGCTGCGGCCAACGCCCTGATGCGGCCAGGCCGGTGCCAGACAAGTATTTCCCCGCTGCGGGCCAAGGCCCGCGCCTTACCTGCCAATTACCCGATGGAGCCAGTGGATGTCTGTTTTTAGTGTTGATTTCAAGGTGCGCGATTACGAATGCGATATGCAGGGCATCGTGAATAACGGGGTGTACTTCAACTACCTGGAACACGCCCGCCACGAGTTTCTGCTGGCGAAGGGCATCGATTTTGCCGAGCTGGCGCGCCAGAACATCAACCTGGTGGTGGTGCGCTCCGAGCTGGATTACAAGGCATCGCTCACCAGCGGCGACCAGTTCGTGGTCACCGTGGCGTTCGAGCCGGTATCCCGGGTGCGCTTCGGCTTCCGCCAGCAGGTGATCCGCCAGGCAGACAACAAGGTGGTGCTGGAAGGCCTGATCATCGGCACCGCCATCAACGAGCGCGGCCGCCCGGCGATTCCAGAGGCATTCGCCGAACAGCTGGCAGGCTGAACCGCCTCGCAAGCGATATGCGGCCAACCCGGCTAATGCCGTTCACTTAAGCAAGTGAACGGCATTTTTGTCTGTGCGTGCAGAGCGATGCCCAACGTTTACCGTGTTGCTTTGCTGTGTTGTCGGGCATGGAATCCGCTACGCGGATAATAATTTTGGTGCCGGTTCCGCCCGGCTGACAGGTTAAGGGGGCCACCGCGGCCCCCTTAACAATCCCCAGCACCCCGGCGGCTGCTCGAAACCCCGAGCAAAACGGCACGCCCCAGGCACCGCCGAACTCGCCGCGCGCTAGCGTCGCGCGGCTCAAACATGCGGCGGCTTAAGACCTGGGGCATACCCTTTTGCCCGGCTCGCGCCAACGGGCTTGGGGCAAATCGTTACTGTTCTAGTTCTCGACGAAATGGAAAAAGCCTTAAGTGAACAGCATTAGGCCACACCGGCCGCATTTTTTCGCCTACACGAAGCGCCGCTGCAAGCGCAGGAACAGCGCCAGCCCCAGGCCCATGGCCGCCAGCAGCCAGAAGAAATCCTGCCCCGCCTGCAGCAGCAGTGGCCCGCTACCGGCGCCTGCCAGCTGCGGCGCATGCGCCATGCTGCGCTGCTGCAGGATGATCACGCCCCACGACAGCCCCACCGCATTGGCCACTTCGCGCATGGCGTTCTTCACCTGGTAGGCGTGGCTGAACACCTGTTCGTCCACTTGGCTGAACGTCGCTGCCGCCGTGGTGCCGAGAAAGAACGGCATGAACAGGCTGTGCAGCAGGAACAGCCCGGCCGGCAGCAGCCAGGCCGGATTCCCCGGCTGCGCCAGCGCCAGCAGCACAGCCGCCGCCGCCAGCATCAGCCCGCCGGCAAACAGGTAGCGGCGCACATTCGGCCAGCGCAGCATCAGCGCCAGGTGCAGGATGGCGAACGGCAAGGCCAGCAGGCCGGTGATGCTCAGCCACAGGCCGCTGTGCAGCTGATCCATGCCCAGCCCCTGTGCCATGTACAGCGGCAGCACATAGGCAGTGCCGGATACCACCAGGTAACCCGCGCCATACACCCCCATGCCCCACAGGTAGCGCTCGCTGGTAAAGCGGTGGTAAGGCACCAGTGGCGTGCGCCGGCGCCATTCGTGGCGCAGATACAGCAGCAGCAGGCCACAGGCCGCCGCCCCCAGCGCCCACAGCGTGGCGCCGTCGCTCCACAGCGCGAAGCGTGCGCGCTCCAGCACGAACTGCAGCAGGAACACGCCGGCTGCCAGCAGGGCAATCGCCCAGGGGTGGGCGCGGTCCGGCCGTGCATTCGCTATCGGCTCATGCACCGGCACCGCGCGCCGCACCAGCCAGTCGGCCAGCCACACCAGCGGCAGCATGACCAGGAACAGCGCCTGCCAGCTGCCCACCGCCAGCAAACCTGCGGCCAACAGTGGCGCCAGCCCGGAGCCCAGCATGATGCCGCCAGGCAGGAACACCATGGCCTGCAGCCGCGACGGCCCCTGGTAATGCATGATCTGCACCCGCGAGGCGGTAAAGAACGCCGCGCCGCCCAGCGCCTGCACCATGCGCGCGGCGATGAAGGCCGCCGGAGTGCTAGCCAGCGCGCACAGCAGCGCCCCGCCGCCGAATGCCAGCAAGGACCAGCGCAACATGCGGCGGTAGCCCAGCCGCTGCACCCACCAGCGGTGGCCGAGAATCATCAGTACCGCCACGGCGGCATAGCAGGCCGCTGCCAGGCTGAACTGCTGCGGCGTGGCCCCCACGCCCGTGCTCACCGCATGCGAGCCGAACGCCAGCATCACGCTTTGCAGATACTCCAGCAGCACCAGCATGCTGATGGCGGCATGGTGCAAGGTGTAGCGGGGCGCGAGCAGGGAGGGACGGGACATGGCGGACAGCACCGGGAGAGAACAGGTCCGCATTATCGAAAACGGCGCATCATCAGGGAAATCGATTGTTATCATACACTTCATGAACAATATCGATTTCAGCCACGACACCCTGCGGCGTCTGGATCTCAACCTGCTGGTGGCATTTGATGCCTTGATGCAGGAGCGCCACGTCAGCCGCGCGGCGGCCAGGCTGTATCTGGGGCAACCGGCGATGAGCCATGCGCTGGCGCGCCTGCGGCTGGTACTGGACGACCAGCTGTTCGTGCGCAGCGGCAACCGCATGCAGCCCACCGCCCGTGCACTGCAACTGGCACCGGCGGTGCGCGCCTGGCTGCAACAGGCGCAGCAACTGCTGGCGCCAGCGGGGGCGTTCGACCCGGCTGCGGCCAACGCCAGTTTCCGGCTGGCGGCGCCGGATGGCATGGAGGCAATGCTGTACCCGTCGCTGATCGCCACCCTGCGGCGGCAGGCGCCGGGGGTGCAGCTGCGCTCGCAACTACTGGAAATCGACCAGCAGCTGGCGGCGCTGGACAACGACGAAGTCGACCTGCTGCTGACCGCGGCACCGCTGGCACTGCACGACTGGCACAGTCGGCTCGCCCTGCACCAAACCGGTTTCAGCGCGGTGTACGCCCCCGGACAACTGACACTGCCGGCCAGCCCTACCCTTGCCGATCTGGCCAGCGTGGAACAGGTGGTGAGCAGCTATCGCGGCACCGCTGCCGGCATCGTCGACCACCTGTTCGCCCAGCATGGCCTGCAGCGCCACATCGTGGCACTGTCGGCCAGCCTGATGGCCATCGGCCACATCCTGCAGCAGGCGCCCCTGCTGTCGATCCAGCCCACGCTGTACCTGCCGCTGTTCCGTCAGCAGGGCGACATCCACTGCGTGCCGCTCCCGGCGGACACCAGCATCCGCATCGACCTGGTCTGGCACCGCCGCAACGATGGCAACCCGCTGCACCGTTACCTGCGCGAGCTGCTCGTGCAGCACTTCCGGCAGCTGTTTCCGTCGGCAGCCGGAGAGAGCTAGCCTGAGTCACATTTGGTCACAAACCGTCATCCAGATTGCGCAAACCCCGCATCGATATTGTGGTCAAATAGCCGCCAATTCTGTCTACGGAGTCTCTGCCATGTCCCGCCTGCGTCTTGCCGCCACCCTGTCCCTGCTGTCCATCACCGCGCTCAGCGGCTGCGCCAATATGTACAGCTCCGAATCCGCTGCCGTGTACAGCAAGTCCGACATGCGCCAGGTCCACGAGGTGGAATACGGCAAGGTGCTGGATGTGAAAACCGTGAAAATGGAAGGCGACAAAAACGACCTGCTGACCCTGGGCGGCACCGCGCTGGGTGGCATCGCCGGCAGCAGCATCGGTCAGGGCCGTGGCTCCGCCGCCGGCGCGGTGATCGGCGCCATGGTCGGCGGCATGGCCGCGCAAACCATGCAGCGCGGCGCCACCAAGGATGCCTACGAGCTGACGGTGCAGACCGACAAGGGTCGCACCATCTCCATCGTGCAGGAAGCCGATGTACCGATCAGCGCCGGCCAGCGCGTGAAAATCCTCACCGGCAACGGCACCGCCCGCGTACTGCCGATGTAATCTCCCTGCCGCCGGGCCCCCGGCGGCAGTTTTCATTTCTCCCTGTCGTTTTTCCCCTCCGTTTTTCCCTGTCATGCAATTCCGGGCGCGGTTTCTATAATTCCGGCACAACGGAGCAGACAAGGAGAACGTCATGCGCTTTCTCGACCACCTGGGGCTGCGAGCCAAGTTCCTGGTCAATTTCCTGGGCAGCGGCGGCGTGCTGGTGCTGGCGATCCTGTACTGCCTGTGGCAGATCCGCGATATCAGCCAGGACACCCGCGTCATTACTACCAATGCACTGCCATCGCTGCAGGCGGTAGCGGACATCAGCCAGCTGCGGCTGCGCTACCGGGTGCGCAGCCTGGAATACATGCTGGCTAGCCAGCCGGAAGAGCAGCTCAAGATGAGCAAATCCATGGATGAGCTGGATGGCTCGCTGACCGAGGCCTTCAAGGCGTACGAGCCGCTGATCGGCAGCGAGGACGAGCGCAAGGTCTACCAGCAGGCCGTTCAGGCGGCGGCAGACTACCGTGCGGCGGTGGCGCAGGCCATTGCGCTGCGTGGCGCCGGGCAGGAGGACGCGGCACAGGCGCTGCGCAAGGGCGACTGGGTGAAGCGCGCCAACGCGCTGCGCGACCAGACCGATGCGCTGAGCAAGCTGAATGCGGCCAACGCCCAGGCGGCCGGCGAGCGGGCGCAGCAGGCGGCGCAGCAGAGTATCCGCAACGGCATACTGGCACTGCTGCTGGGCATTGCCCTGGCGCTGGTGCTGTCACTGTTGATGGCCGGACGCATTGCCGGGCGGCTGTCGCAGACCGTGGACGCGGCGCGGCGCATCGCCAGTGGCGATCTGCGCAGCGAGCTGCCCCCCGGCAGCCGCGATGAAGTGGGCAAGCTGATCCAGGCCATGTCGGACATGCAGCTGGCACTGCGCGAGACCATGCTCGGCACCCGCCGCAATGCCGACTCGCTGCGGCTGTCGTCGCAGGACCTCAACGACTCGGTGCAGCGCATGGAGCAGGCGGTGGAGCTGCAAAGCGAAGCCGCCGCCGGCATTGCGGCCAACGCCGAGGAGCTGACCACCTCGATCAGCCACGTGGCCGACAGCACGGTGGAGGCAGCAGGGCTGACCCACGATTCCGACCGCCAGGCGCGCCAGGGCTACGACTCGCTGCAGGGGCTGATCGACAAGATCCGCCAGGTATCGCAGGTAGTGGAATCCGCAGCCGAGCGCATTGCCCGGCTGCAGGAAGACTCGGCACGCATTTCCAGCATCGTGGCAGTGATCCGCGATATCGCCGACCAGACCAATCTGCTGGCGCTGAACGCCGCCATCGAGGCCGCCCGCGCCGGCGAACATGGCCGCGGCTTTGCCGTGGTGGCGGACGAGGTACGCAAGCTGTCGGAACGTACCGCCCAGTCCACCAGCGAAATCGTGCAGATGGTGGCAGCCATCCAGGACTCCACCCGCGAGGTGGTGCAGGAGGTGGGCAATAGCGTCAGCCTGACCAATGACAGTGTCGGCAATGCCCGCCAGGCCGGCGACATCATGGCGCAGCTGCAACAGATGTCGCAGCAGGTGGCCGGCATCGTCAACGAACTGAGCGCCTCGCTGCGCCAGCAGTCGATCGCCTCCACCGAGGTGGCGCAGCGCATCGAGGTGGTGGTCAACCACTCCGAGGACGTTACCCACATCGCCCACCACGCCGCCGCCACTTCCGGCGTGATGAAGGACGTGGTGGCGGACATGGAAAAAATGGTCGCCCGCTTCCAGGTGTGAGCGCGCCGGCATTCGGCACAACCCTGCGGCCAACATCGCCTACAATGCGCGCAGTTATCGCAAGGAGAAGGCATGGAATCGCGCATTACCGAACTGGAAATCAAGCTGGCACTGCAGGAGGAGCTGATGGATGCGCTCAACCTGACCGTGGCCCGCCAGCAGCAGCAGATCGACCTGCTGCAGGAACAGCTGCGCCACCTGTACCGCCTGCAGCAGGCCGGCAGCCAGCCGGAAGAGCAGCGTTCGCTGCGTGACGACATTCCGCCGCACTACTAACGGGCACCTCGAAAAACTCCAGCTTTCGTCGCGATACTGCGTTGCTCACGAAAAATGTCTCCTTACATATCAAAATATATGCTGCGTCGAAATTTTTCGTTCGCGCCTTGTCTCGCTTAAAAATCCGGGTTTTTCGAGGTGCCCTAAACCATGCAGACACCCATCACCCTTGCCCGCGCACTGGCGCCACGCCTGGCCGGCCTGTGCTGGGGCATAGGCGGCAGTACCCTGCTGCAACAGCTGGAACTGGTAGAGCAGCCACACGATCTGGACATCATCACCAGCGCTCAGGATTTTGCCGCCGTATGCGCGCAGCTTGCTGCCATCGGCAGCGCCATTCCCCCGCCCGCCGACCCGCGCTACGCCACCCGCCATGCGGCCAGCTTCGTCATGGCAGACGGCCTGCAGGTGGATGTGCTGGCCGAGCTGGCACTGCGCCTGGACAAGGGCGTGTTCCACTGGCCGTTCGATGCCGGCGCCATCCGCGAGGCCGACGGCCTGCCGTGGTGCCTGCCGGAAGACTGGGCGCTGCTGTACCGGCTGAGCGGATGCGATGAACAGGTGGAAGCGCTGGACGAGTGGCTGAACGAACACGGTGTGCAACATCCGCAGCGACTGGCGGCCAACCTGTTTGCCGGCTATCCGGAACAGCTGCTGCGGCCAACCCTGCCCTGGTGGCCATGGGACGAATGACAGGCGCCTCGAAAAACCCGGATTTCTAAGCGAGACAAGGCGCGAACGAAAAATGTCGACGCAGCATATGTTTGATATGTAAGGAGATATTTTTCGCGAGCAACGCAGTATCGCGACGAAAGCTGGAGTTTTTCGTGGTGCCCTGACAGTGTTTTGCTATGCTGCCTAGCTGCCAGCCCATTGCGCCGACATGAAGAAACCACTGCTTGCCCTGCTGTTGCTGTGCACCCCGCTTAGCCTGACCGCGCGCGAAATCGTGCTCACCGCAACCGAGTTCCCGCCCTACACCACCACCACCCTGCCGCAGGATGGGGTGATGGTGGCATTGGCACGCGCTGCCTTTGCCCGCCGCGGCTTCGAACTGAAAGTGGACTTTCGCCCCTGGGCACGGGCCTTGAACGAAACGCAAAGCGGCCGTTTTGCCGGTGTGATGGCGCTGTGGTATTCCGCCGAACGCGCCAGCAAGCTGTATTACAGCCTGCCGCTGTTCAGCACCACGGTAGGCTTCTACAGCCGCTGCGACCGGCCGCTGGAAGTGGCGCAGCTGGGCGCGCTGCGCAAGTTGCGCATCGGTACCGTGCGCGGCTACAAGAACCCGGACATGTTTGACCGCGCCGGACTGCAGGGGCTGGATGCCAATGATGATCTGCTGAATCTGCGCAAGCTGGCCGTGGGGCGGCTGGATCTGGCACTGATGGACCGCGAACTCGGGCGCTACCTGCTGCAACGCGAATCGGAGCTGATAGACGCCGAGCTGTGCTGGCGGGAGCCAGCGGTGGAGGTGATGCCGCTGCATATTGGTTTCAGCAAGCGCCACCCGCAGGGCGGCATGCTGCTCACCGAATTCAACAGCGGCATGACCGAGCTGCGCCAGAGCGGCGAGTATGCCCGCATCCTGCGCCGCTACGGCGTCACGCCCTGAGCTGGCTAACCGGCCTGGTACCAGCGCTGGCTACGGTTGACGATGGCCACCACCGACAACATCACCGGCACCTCGATCAGCACCCCCACCACCGTGGCCAGCGCCGCGCCGCTCTCGAAGCCGAACAACGCGATGGCGGTGGCGACTGCCAGCTCGAAGAAATTGCTGGCGCCAATCAGCGCCGACGGGCCGGCCACGCAGTGTGCCACCTTCAGTTTCTTGTTCAGCCAGTAGGCCAGCATGGAATTGAAATACACCTGGATCAGGATCGGCACCGCCAGCAGCGCAATCACCAGCGGCTGGGCGATGATCTGCGGCCCCTGGAAGGCGAACAGCAGCACCAGAGTCAGCAGCAGCGAGCCCAGCGACAGCGGGCCGATACGTGCCATCACCGCGGCCAACCTGGCTTCGCCGCCCTGCGCCAGCAGCACGCGACGCACGATCTGGCTGATGATCACCGGCACCACGATGAACAACAGCACTGATACCGCCAGCGTATCCCACGGCACGCTGATGCTGGACAAGCCCAGCAGCAAGCCGACAATGGGCGCAAAGGCGAACAGCATGATCACATCGTTGATCGCCACCTGGCTGAGAGTGAACTTGGCATCGCCACGGCACAGCCCGCTCCACACGAATACCATCGCGGTACATGGTGCAGCCGCCAGCAGGATCAGCCCGGCGATATAGCTGTCGATCTGTGCCGCCGGCAGCCAGGGAGCAAACAGCTGGCGCACGAACAGCCAGCCCAGCAGCGCCATCGAGAACGGCTTCACCAGCCAGTTGATCGCCAGCGTCACACCGATGCCGCGCGCGTGACGCATCACCTCGCCCATGGCGGCAAAATCCACCTTCACCAGCATCGGGATGATCATCAGCCAGATCAGCACCGCCACCGGCAGATTGACCTCGGCCAGTTTCATGCCGCCCAGTGCCTGGAACACGCCCGGCGCCAGCTGGCCGGCGGCGATGCCCACCACGATGCAACCCAGCACCCACCAGGTGAGATTGCGTTCGAAAAAACCGATGCCGCCCTGCGGCCCCGGCTGTGCAGTGGCTTGCTGTACGCTCATTGCTGACCGATCTCCACCAGTTTCTGTTTCAGTGCCAGCGCATCCAACTTGTCCACCGGCAAGGACATGAACAGCTCCACCCGCCGCTTCAGGATCATGAATGCCTTGGCGAACGCCGCCATCGCCTCTTCGTCGTTGCTACCCACGCCAGCCGGATCATCCACCCCCCAGTGCGCGCGCATCGGGTGGCCTGGCCATACAGGGCAGGCTTCGCCGTCGGCATTGCCGCACACGGTGAACACGAAGTCCATCTTGGGGGCTTCCGGCAGCGCGAACTCGTCCCAGCTCTTGCTGCGGTAGCCCTCGCTCTGCAGGCCATGTTTTTGCAGGGTCTTGAGCGCATAAGGATTGACCTTGCCGGTAGGCTGGCTGCCGGCGCTATATCCCTTGAAACGTCCCTGGCCCAGGTGGTTGATCAGCGCTTCGCCCAGAATGCTGCGCGCCGAGTTGCCGGTGCAGAGGATCAGTACGTTGTACACCTTGTCAGTCACGGGACTTCCTTTCCTTGGAAACAATGGCTTCGATGTTCTTGCGTCCGATCAGCTGGATCTTCTGCGGGGCTGGCGCACAGCAGGCTGCCTCGCTGATGGCGTTGCTGCTTGGTGCGCAGCAGCTGTCCGGGTTGGCCGCAGCAGCAAGCGGTGCGTCGTTGTAGGTAGGTGCGCTGTCCAGCGTGTGGTAAGTCTCCCAGGCAATGCCGGATGGGTCCTGCACCCAGTGCTTGTCGGACTTGGCATAGCAGCAGGTGGTGCCTTCCTCGCTCAGCGCTGCCATGCCGGCCGCGTCGATACGCTGCTTCAGCTCGGCCAGCTCGTCGGCGTTTTCCGCCTGGATGCCCAGATGATCCAGCCCCGCCCGGGCGCCGCGCTGGCTGATGGCGAAGTTGACGCGCGGGTCATCCAGCAGCCACTTGGCGTAATCCGGCTTGTGCACCGTCGGCTCGGCACCGAACAGCGCGTTGTAGAAGCGGATGCTGGTGGCCAGATCATCCACCGAGACGTGAATATGCAGACGTTTCATGACAGTTCTCCTATTCAGCAGCCGCAGCCATCGGCGGATGAGGCGCGGCAGCAGTTTTCGCTTAGATAGCTCAGCAGGCCGTTCATGGTGGCGAAGTTGGCCGCATAGATCACATAGCGGCCCTCCTGCCGGCCGGCGATCAGCCCGGCGTTGGTCAGCTCCTTGAGATGAAAGGACAGCGTGGCTGGCGCGCAATCCAGCGCACTGGCCAGCTCCCCGGCGGCGCGGCCAGCCGGGCCGGCTTCCACCAGCTGACGGAACACCGCCAGCCGCGTTTCCTGCGCCAGTGCGGCCAACATCTTGACGGCTAGTGTCGATTCCATATTTTGACAATCATAGAAATATTGAATGGATTTTGCCGGCCTCAACAGCTGCCGTCAACACAATCTGGCTAGGCCAGCGGCTTGTGCATCACCAGGATATCCACCAGGCCATGTTCACGGTGGCGATAGGCCAGCGGCACGCGGCCCACAATGGCAAAACCCAGCTTCTGCCACAGCGCCACCGCCACCGTATTGCTGGCCACCACGCTGTTGAACTGCATGGCGAGAAAGCCGGCCTCACGCGCCTGCTGCTGCGAGTGTTCGCACATGGCAGCGGCAATGCCACGGCCACGTGCAGCTGGCGCCACCATGTAACCGCAGTTGGCCACGTGGCTGCCAGGCCCGGCTGCATTGGCTTTCAGGAAATAGCTGCCCAGCAGCTCGCCGTCTTCTTCCGCCACCCAGGTCTGCAGCGGCAGCTCGCCCCACAGTTGCCAGCCCTGCTGCAGTGTCATGTCCGGCGCGAAGGCATAGCTATCCTGTGCCGCGATCACGCCCTGGAATACCGGCCAGAAGTGCTGAAAATCCACCGCCGTCATTTTGCGCAACAACATGCTGCCTCCTGGTTCAGTGCTCGGTAGCGGCCATGGCCGCAGCGGCTGCCGGCTTCTGCTGCACGATACGCCCGGACATCAAACTGGCACTGGCAATCAGCAGGCCGCCGATCAGCTCCTGCGGCCGCATCGCCTCGCCGGCCAGCAGGTAGGCGGAAATGGCGGCAAACACCAGCTCCAGCAGCATCAGCGTCATTACCTGGGTGGCCGGCAGTATCGACAGGCCATGCAGCGAGATGATGCTGGTGGCCAGCAGCGTACCGCCCAGCGCCAGCACGATCAGCAGCACATCCGGCTCGGCCAGCAGTGCCATTTCATTGAGCAGCTGGCCGCGCCACAGCAGCGATACCAGTCCGCAGCCGGCCACGCCCAGCCACACCATGGCCGATTTCAGCGCCACCGGCAGCGCATGTGCCTTTTTCGACAGCACATTGCCCAGCGCGAAGCTGATGCCACCCGACAGCGCCAGCCAGTCGGCACGGCTGGAGAAAAATTCGCCGGCGAACAGGCCGGGCCGGTACAGGATCACCACCATGCCGGTCAGCGACAGCGCCACCACCAGCCAGCCGATGCGGCTGAGCCGTTCGTGCAGCAGCAGCCAGGAGAACAGCGCGCTCCACAGCGGAGACAGGTAGAACAGCAGCAGCACGCGCATCACCTCGCCCTCGGACACCGCCCAGGTGTAGGCGAAATTGCACCAGCCATACAGAAAGGCGAGTATCAGCAATATCGGTTCGAACCGTGCCTCGCGGCGGAACACCTCGCGGTAGATCATCACCCCGATGACGGTGGCGACGATGTACACCGACAGCGAGGTGGCGGCGGTGGTGAAGCCGGCGGCGTGCAGGTGGCGGAACGGGTACCACATCAATCCCCACACCAGCGCCGTGGTAATGGCACAGCTGACGGCCAGCAGCTTTTGTTTTACAAAATCCATAGTGTTTTCTTACTATTGCTGTTTTTGTTGCACCGCAAATCCCGCGCAAGGAAACCGCGTTGAATCCGCATCTCGAACTGCTGCACCCCTACCCGTTCCAGCGCCTGCGCCAGTTGCTGGCCGGCGTGACGCCGCCGGCCGGCAAGCCGCACATCAACCTGTCCATCGGCGAGCCCAAGCACCCGACACCGGAGGTGGTGAAACAGGCACTGATCGGCGCCCTGGACGGCCTGGCCGCCTACCCCGCCACACTGGGCAGCGAGGCATTGCGCCGCAGCTGCGCCGACTGGCTGGCACGCCGCTACCAGGTAACCGTGGACCCGGCACGCGAGGTGCTGCCGGTATGTGGCAGCCGCGAAGCGCTGTTTTCCTTCGTGCAGGCGGTGATCGACCCGCGTGGCGAAACACAACCGGTACTGATTTCGCCCAACCCCTTCTACCAGATTTACGAAGGCGCCGCACTGCTCGCCGGGGCAGTTCCGCATTACGTGAACTGTGTTGCGGCCAACCGTTTCCAGCCGGACTGGAGCAGTGTGAGCGAGGACATCTGGCGCCGCACCCAGGTGGTGATCGTGTGCAGCCCGGGCAACCCCACTGGCGCGGTGATGTCGCTGGACGACTGGCGCGAGCTGTTCGCGCTCTCCGACCGCTACGGCTTCGTGATCGCCAGTGACGAGTGCTACTCCGAGATTTACTTCGACACCCCGCCGCTGGGCGGGCTGGAAGCGGCGCGCCTGCTGGGCCGCGGCCACGAGCGGCTGGTGATGTTCACCAGCCTGTCCAAGCGCTCCAATGCACCGGGGCTGCGCTCCGGTTTCGTGGCCGGCGATGCCGCCATCCTGGAAAAATTCCTGCTGTTCCGCACCTACCACGGCAGCGCCATGAGCCAGACGGTGCAGGAAGCCAGCATCGCCGCCTGGAACGACGAAGCGCACGTGGTGGAAAACCGCGCCGCCTACGCCGCCAAGTTCGCTGCGGTCACCGAGCGCATCGGCAAGCTCTTGCCGGTGAGCCGCCCCGATGCCGGCTTCTACCTGTGGGCGGAAGTGCCGGGCGGCGACGATGCCGCCTTCGCCCGCGAACTGTTTGCCCGCGAACACATTACCGTACTGCCCGGCAGTTTCCTGGCACGCGACGCCCACGGCGTGAACCCTGGCGCCGGCCGCGTGCGCCTGGCGCTGGTGGCACCGTTGGCCGAGTGCGTGGCTGCCGCCGAGCGCATCGAACACTTTGTACGCTGAATACTTACCGGATACCCCATGACCACGATCCATATAACTAAAGGACTCAACCACATGCACCCGATCCAGCCCATTATCGAGGCCGCGTTCGAAGACCGCGCCAACATCACCCCGTCCAGCGTATCGCCGGAACTGAAAGCCGCCATCGAGCAGGTAATCACCGAGCTGGACAACGGCCACCTGCGCGTTGCCGAGAAGATCGGCGGCGACTGGGTAGTAAACCAGTGGGTGAAGAAAGCCGTACTGCTGTCGTTCCGCATCCGCGACAACGAAGTGATGGACGACGGCGTGAGCCGCTACTTCGACAAGGTGGACACCAAGTTCGGCGACTGGAAAGAACAGCAATTCCGCGATGCCGGCTTCCGCGCCGTGCCGGGCGCGGTGGCGCGCAAGGGCAGCTTCGTGGCCAAGAACACCGTGCTGATGCCGTCCTTCGTCAACATCGGCGCCTACGTCGATGAAGGCACCATGGTGGATACCTGGGCCACCGTGGGCAGCTGCGCCCAGATTGGCAAGAACGTACACCTGTCCGGCGGCGTGGGCATTGGCGGCGTGCTGGAACCGCTGCAGGCCAACCCGACCATCATCGAGGACAACTGCTTCATCGGCGCGCGTTCCGAAGTGGTGGAAGGCGTGATCGTGGGCGAAGGCTCGGTGATCTCCATGGGCGTGTTCATCGGTCAGTCCACCAAGATCTACGACCGCGAAACCGGCGAAGTGCATTACGGCAAGGTACCGCCGGGCTCGGTGGTGGTATCCGGCAGCCTGCCGTCCAAGGATGGCAGCCACAGCCTGTACTGCGCGGTGATCGTGAAGAAGGTGGATGCACAGACCCGCAGCAAGACCAGCATCAACGATCTGCTGCGCGGCGTGTAAGCAAGTGCTGACAAATGCCCGTCCGCGCGCGTCATCTGTCGGGAAATGGTCACGGACGGTAACACTTTTCCAACAGTGTTAGCGCACTGGCATTTGTCGCACTGCACACAAGGCAGCTAAAATAGCGCACAGGGAGTCGTGAGTAACGGCTCCCTGTTTTTCTGTTACCCACGGGACTGAATGTGTCTTCCGACAGTTTTATCACCCTGCGCAATGTCAGCTTTGCGTACAACGACCGCCCCATCCTGCAGGATGTGTCGCTGTCGATTCCGCGCGGCAAGCTGGTAGCCATCATGGGTGGCAGCGGCAGTGGCAAGACCACGCTGTTGCGTCTGATTTCCGGCCAGATCCGCGCCCAGCACGGCGAAGTGCTGGTGGACGGGCGCGATGTTGGCCACATGAACAATAGCGAGCTGTACCAGCACCGCCGCCGCATGGGCATGCTGTTCCAGTTCGGCGCGCTGTTCACCGATCTCTCCGTTTTCGACAACGTGGCGTTTCCGCTGCGCGAGCTGACGCGCCTGCCGGAAAGCGTGATCGCCGACCTGGTGCTGCTCAAGCTGTCCGCAGTCGGCCTGCGCGGTACCGAGCGGCTGATGCCGGCCGAGCTGTCCGGAGGCATGGCGCGCCGCATCGCACTGGCCCGCGCCATGGCGCTGGACCCGCAGCTGATGCTGTACGACGAGCCGTTCACCGGTCTGGATCCGATCTCGCTGGGCACCATCGCGCTGCTGATCAAGAAGCTCAACGACGCGCTGGGCACCACCTCCATCATGGTGACGCACGACGTGCACAAGTCGCTGGATATCGTCGACCACGTGTACTTCGTGGCCAATGGCCGCATCGTGGCCGAAGGCACGCCGGACGAGGTGCGCCATGCCGAGTCGCCGTGGCTGGCGCAGTTCGTGGCCGGCGAGCCGGATGGCCCGGTACATTTCGCCTACCCGGCCAGCACCTCGCTGGCGCAATCGTTCGGCCTGCGGGAGCAAGCATGATGGACAAACTGCTTGCACCGTTCCGCCACCTGGGCGCGCTGACCATCAATGCCATCTGGCGGCTGGGTTTTGCCAGCCGTTTCCTGCTGGCCATCCTGCTGCAGTCCGGCCAGAGCCTGCTGCGCTTCCAGCTCACCATCCGCGAGGTGTACTTCGCCGGCGTGCTGTCGCTGATCATCATCGTGGTATCCGGCCTGTTCGTCGGCATGGTGCTGGGCCTGCAGGGCTACAACACCCTGGCGCGCTTCGGCTCTTCCGACGCGCTGGGCGCGCTGGTGGCGCTGTCGCTGCTACGCGAACTGGGCCCGGTACTGGCGGCGCTGCTGTTCGCCAGCCGCTCCGGCTCGGCGATGACTGCCGAAATCGGCCTGATGAAGGCTACCGAGCAGCTGGAAGCCATGAGCGTGATGGCAGTGAACCCGATTGCCCGCGTGGTGGCGCCGCGCTTCTGGGCCGGCGTGATCTCCATGCCCATCCTGGCCGCCATCTTCAACGTGATGGGCATCTTTGGCGGCTACCTGGTAGGCGTGGTGATGATCGGCGTGGACGAAGGCACCTTCTGGTCGCAGATGCAAAACAACGTCGACCTGCATTACGACGTGATCAACGGCCTGATCAAGAGCCTGTTCTTCGGCGTCGCCGTTACCCTGATTGCCGTTTTCGAAGGCTACGATGCCACGCCCACCGCGGCGGGCGTCTCGTCCGCCACTACCCGCACGGTGGTGACTTCCGCGCTGGTCATCCTGGCGCTGGATTTCATCCTGACGGCCTTCATGTTCTAGGAATCAACACGAAATGAAACGTTCTACTATTGATCTGTGGGTTGGCCTGTTCGTGGCGCTCGGTATCGCGGCAGTCACTTTCCTGTCGCTGAAGGTCGCCAACCTGACCCCGCAGAGCGACAGCAACACCTACACCTTGGTGGCCGAATTCGACAATATCGGCGGCCTGAAGGTAAAGGCGCCGGTGAAGTCGTCCGGCGTGGTGGTTGGCCGCGTCAGCAATATCGCGCTGGATACCAAGCGCTACGTGGCCAGCGTCACCATTACCGTCAACAGCCAGTACCAGTTCAGTCGCGACACCAGCGCCGAGATCCTGACTGCCGGCCTGCTGGGCGAGCAGTACATCGGCCTGACCCAGGGCGGCGATCCGGACAATCTGCAGAACGGCGATCGCATCACCATCACCTCCTCGGCGATGGTACTGGAGCAGCTGATAGGCAAATTCATGACCAGCTTTGCCGAAAAGCCGGTCGCAGGCGGCAGCAGTGACGCCAGCCAGAGCCAGTAACCAAAACAAATAACGAAAGACACCCATCATGAAAAAACTGTTCACCTCCCTGCTGCTGTTGCTGGGCCTGGCCGCACCGGCCATGGCCGCCGACGATGCCGTCAACCTGGTACAGGACACCTCGCAAAAGGCGCTGGACATCCTGAAGAAGGAAAACGGCAAGAACACCCGCCAAATCCGCGAACAAGTGGAAAACATGGTGGTACCGCTGATCGACTTCACCCGCATGACCGCGCTGGCAGTGGGCAAGGACTGGCGTGCCGCCAGCCCGGCGCAGCAGGAGCAGCTGTCCACCCAGTTCAAGGCACTGCTGGTGCGTACCTACGCCTCCACAATGATCCGCTTCAAGACCGCGCAGATCGACGTGAAGCCGGCGGCCCAGTACAACAACGGCGGCCGTGAGGCGGTGGTGAAATCCGAAGTGACCATCCCGGGCAATGCCGACAAGAAGAACGTCAGCATCGACTACACCCTGTACAAGGGCGCCCAGGGCTGGAAGATCTTCAACGTCAGCGTGGAAGGCGCCAGCCTGGTCACCGTGTACCGTACCCAGTTCGGTGAAGAGATCCGCAAGAACGGTATCGACGGCCTGATCAAGCAGCTGAAAGACAAGAACGACATCGGTAGCGGTAAACCGGCATGAGTCTCACCCGCCCCGCCCCCGGGCAGCTCGCCCTGAGCGGCACCCTCGACATGGACAGCGTGGCCCAGCTGCAGCCGCAGCTGCTGCAGGCCATGCAGGGCGGCAGCCTGCGCCTGGACCTGTCGGCAGTGGCCAAGGCCGATGCCGCGGCACTGGCCATGCTGCTGGGCGCGCTGCGCGAACAGCAGCGGCGCGGCGGAGAACTGTTGCTGGAAAACCTGCCCGCCTCACTGGCCAGCCAGGCACAGCTGTATGGCATCGCCGGCTTGCTGGGCATGTCCGGAGACGCATCATGAAACAGCACCTTGCCCTGACCGTGGCCAGCAGCCTGCTGCTGGCAGCCTGCGCCAGCACGCCCAGCCACCCGCAGGATCCGCTGGAGCCGATGAACCGCGCCATTTACCAGTTCAACGACAAGGCGGATCGCTACGTGATGAAACCGGTGGCCGAAGGCTATCGCTTCATCACCCCGCAGCCGGTACGCACCGGCGTGGGCAACTTCTTCAACAACCTGGACGATGTCTACAACATGGTCAATCACGGCCTGCAGCTGGAAGGCCGCAAGTCGCTGACTGATTTCATGCGGGTAGCCTTCAACAGCACCTTCGGCCTGTTCGGCCTGATCGACATCGCCACGCCGATGGGGCTGCAGCGCGAGCCGACCGGCCTGGGCGACACCATGGCGCATTACGGCTGGAAAAACAGCAGCTACCTGGTGCTGCCGCTGCTTGGCCCTTCTACCGTGCGTGACGGTCTGGGCACTGCGGCCAACCTTACCGTGGCCAATCCGCAAGACCTGGTATTCCATGTCGAGCGCGATGCCAATGCCGCCGGCGTGATCAATGCGGTAAGCAAGCGCGAGCAGCTGCTGGGGCTGGAAGACACCCTGCAACAGGCCGCGCTGGACCCGTATGTCTACATGCGCGATGCCTGGCTGCAGTACCGCAACAAGCAGGTGGGCTACCAGCCGGTTGCGGCACCGGGTGGCGAACCCACGCTGGAAGACGAGAACATCGACGACCTGGTAGCACCGGAAGCCGCCGCGCCGGAAGCGGCAGCCTCGGCGCCGCTGGCGCAGTTGCCGGCCTCCGCCGCGCAGTAAATCAGCAGTCAGTCCAAACAAAAACGGTCACCGCGAGGTGACCGTTGAGAGTGTCGACAAAGCCCTTTTGCCCCGCAAAAGGGCTTTGTTTTGTAAACAGCAAGGCTGCCGATGCAAACACTTAGCTGGAGCGGCCCGGCTTTGCCGGGTCCGGTGACGCGTACGTGAGTTGTTAGCCTGCAGCCTGAACGGTCACCGCAAGGTGACCGTTGAGAGTGTCGACAAAGCCCTTTTGCCCCGCAAAAGGGCTTTGTTTTGTAAACAGCAAGGCTGCCGATGCAAACACTTAGCTGGAGCGGCCCGGCTTTGCCGGGTCCGGTGACGCGTACGTGAGTTGTTGGTCTGCCGCCTGAACGGTCACCGCAAGGTGACCGTTTCTTCATACCGCCGAGCCATTTATGCCATGGCCCGGCTGCCCGGCTTATGCACGCCAGCCGCCGCCCAGCGCGGTATACAGGCTGACCGCCGCCTGCAGCCGCGTCAGGCGCGCATCGGCCAGCGCCTGCTCCAGCTGGAACACGCTGCGCTCGGCATCCAGCACCTCCAGATAGCTGCTGTAGCCGTTGTCGTAGCGCAGGCGCGCCAAGCGCAGTGCTTCGCGCATGGCATCCAGCTGCTTGCGCTGCGCCAGCTCGCTATCGCGGCTGCTGCGTACCGCGCTCAGCGCGTCCAGGGTATCGGCAAACGCCGACTGCACCGCCTTCTCGTAGCCGGCCAGTGCCTGCTGCTGACGCGCACTGGCAGCGGAAACCTCCGCCGCAATGGCACCGTTGTTGAAGATCGGCGCCGCCAGATTGCCGGCAAAGCTCCATACCTGCGCCGGGCCGCTGAACAGCTGCGCCAGTTTCACGCTCTCGCTGCCGATACCGGCCGACAGGCCGATGCTGGGGAAGTAGGCGGCACGTGCCACGCCGATGCGGGCGTTGGCCGCAATCAGCTGCTGCTCGGCCGCGGCGATGTCCGGGCGGCGCAGCAACAGGTCGGACGGCAGGTCGGCTGGAATCGCCGGCACTTCTGCCAGCCGGTCCAGCGGCTTGCCGCGCACCGGGGTCTGCAGCAGCTCGCGCGGGGCACGGCCTAGCAGTACCGCCAGCGCATGCTCGCTCTGCTTCACCGCCTGCGTGAGCTTGGGCACCGCCGCCTGGGCGGAGGCCAGCTCCGCTTCGGCTTGCTTCAGCTCCAGCTCCGAGGTCATGCCGCCGTTGAAACGCTTCTGGCGCAGGCGGAAGCTGTCCTCGCGCCCTTTCAGCGTGGCTTCGGCCGCCGCCAGCTGGCTATCAAAGGCCAGCAGCTGGAAGTAGGCATTGCTCACCTGTGCCGCCAGCGACAAGCGCGCGGCCGCCAGCGTGTATTCGCTGGCCGTCAGGTTGGCCGCAGCCGCTTCCCGCTGGCGGGACAGCTTGCCCCACAGGTCCAGCTCCCAGCTGGCGTTCAGCCCGGCGCTGTGCTGGCTGGCCAGCGCACCGGCGCCACTGCTGTACTGCGAGGTCTGCACACGGGAACTGCCGACATTGGCGGTGACTTGCGGCAGGCGGCTGGCGCGGGCGCTGCCCAGCGCGGCGGCGGCTTCGTCCACCCGCGCCGCGGTCTGGCGCAGGTCGCGGTTGTAGCGCAGTGCCTCGTCGATCAAGGCATCCAGCTGGCTGTCGCCAAAGCTCTGCCACCAGCGGGCATCCACCTGTGGCAGCTGCTGGCCGGCCGGCAGCGCGATGTCCGGACGCTGGTAGTCCGGGCCCACCGCGGCGCAGCCGGACAACGCCAGCGCCACCATGAGCGGCATCAGGGCGTGTTTAGGCGTCATGGTCGGCTCCTTCCTGTTTCTGTTTGCCTTGACTCAGTTGCATGATCAGTTTGAAAAACAGCGGAATGAACAGCGCGGCGATGAAGGTTGCGGCCAACATGCCGCCGATCACGCCGGTACCGATGGCGTGGCGGCTGGCGGAGCCGGCACCGCTGGAAATGGCCAGCGGCACGCAACCCAGGATGAAGGCCAGCGAGGTCATCACGATGGGGCGGAAGCGCAGCTTGGCCGCCTCGATGGCTGCCTGCGACAGGCTCATGCCCTCCTCCATCTTCAGCACCGCGAACTCCACGATCAGAATGGCGTTCTTGGCGGCCAGGCCGATCAGCGTCACCAGTGCCACCTGGAAGTACACATCGTTGGCGAGGCCACGCAGCCAGGTAGCCAGCAGCGCACCGAACACCGCGAACGGCACCGCAGTAAGCACCGCGATCGGCAGGCTCCAGCGTTCATACTGTGCCGCCAGAATCAGGAACACCATCAGCAGTGCCACCACGAACACCATCGACGACGAGCCGCCGGTGGATTTTTCCTGGAACGCCGAGCCGGTCCACGCCAGGGTGTAGCCTTCCGGCAGCACTTCCTTGGCCACCTGCTCCATGGCGGTCAGTGCCTGACCCGAGCTGTAGCCCGGCGCCGGGCCGCCCACGAACTTGGCGGACGGGAAGGCGTTGTAACGCTCGACGATTTCCGGGCCGGTGGTCTGCTGCACGGTCACCAGCGAGGTCAGCGGTACCATCTGGCCGCTGCGGGAGCGCACGAACACATTGGACAGATCCGCCACGCTGTCGCGGTAGCTGGCCTCGGACTGCAGCTGCACGGTGAAGATGCGGCCGAACTTGCTGAAGTCGTTGACGTAAAGCGAGCCGAAGGTGCTGCTCATGGCATCGAACACATCGCTCACCGCCACGCCCAGCGCCTTGGCCTTGTCGCGGTCCAGCTGCACGCTCAGCTGCGGCACCGCTGCCGAGAAGGTGGTCTGCACCCCGGCCAGCTCCGGCCGCTTGGCCGCTTCCATCATCAGCTTCTGCGCCAGGCCAGCCAGCTCGCCGGAGCTGGCGCCGGCACGGTTCTGCAGATAGGCCTCGAAACCGCCGGTGGACGACATACCGGAAATCGGCGGCGGGTTGAACGCCAGCACCAGGCCTTCCGGCACCTGCATGCCCTTGCCGAACACATCGCCCACCACGGCCTGCGCCGACATGCCAGGCGCCTTGCGCTCGTTCCATGGCTTGAGGGTGATGAAGGTCACGCCGGTGTTGCTGCGGTTGGAGCCGGACAGGATGTCGAAGCCGGCAAAGCTCATCACGTCCTTCACCGCCGGGTTGGCCGCAATCTGCTTGTCGAAGCGGTCCATCACTCCCAGGGTGCGATTGATGGCGGCACCGTCCGGCAGGATGGTGGCGGCAATGATGTAGCCCTGGTCTTCTTCCGGCGCCAGCGACGACGGCACCAGCTTGAACAACCAGATCGATGCGCCGATCAGCACCCCGAAGATGGCCAGCGCCAGCACCGCGCGGCGCAGCAGGAAGGCCACGCCACGGCTGTAGCGGCTGGTGAGGCGATCGAACAGGCGGTTGAAGCCCTCGAAGAAGCGGTTGCTGTGCTGGTGCTCCGGCTTGAGCATCAGCGCGCACAAGGCCGGGGTCAGCGTCAGCGCCACGATGCCGGAAATGGTTACCGAGATGGCGATGGTGATGGCGAACTGGCGATACATCTCGCCGGCGATACCCCCCAGGAACGCCACCGGGATGAACACCGCGCACAGTACCAGCACGATGGCCACCACCGGGCCGCTCACTTCCTTCATGGCCTGCAGGGTGGCCTCGTACGGCGGTTTGCCCTCCTGCATCATGATGCGCTCGACGTTTTCCAGCACCACGATGGCATCATCCACCACGATACCGATAGCCAGCACCATGCCGAACAGCGTCAGCGTGTTGATGGAATAACCCAGCAGGTACATGCCGGCAAAAGTGCCGACAATCGACACCGGCACCGCCAGACCCGGGATCAGCGTAGCGCGCCAGTTCTGCAGGAACAGGTACACCACGGCAAACACCAGCACCATGGCCTCGCCCAGCGTCTTCACCACCTCCTCGATCGACACTTCCACGAAACGGGTGGTGTCATACGGAATCACGTAGGACAGGCCCTGCGGGAAGCGGCTGGACAACTCGGCCATCTTGGCTTCCACCGCCTTGGCGGTATCCAGCTGGTTGGCGCCCGGCGCCAGGTTGATACCGATAGGAATGGTCGACTTGCCGTTGTACTTGCCGAAGAAGTCGTACGACAGCGCGCCCAGCTCCACCCGTGCCACATCCTTCAGCCGTACCTTGGCGCCTTCGCTGCCGGCACGCAGGATGATGTTCTCGAACTCGGCCACATCGGTGAAGCGGCCCTTGGTGGTGATGGTGTAGGTGAAGTCCGGCTTGCCCTCGGTTGGCGTGGCGCCGATCTTGCCCACCGCGAACTGTGCGTTCTGCTCGCGGATGGCGCTGGCCACATCGGTAGGTGTCATGCCCAGCTGCGCCAGACGGTCCGGCTTCAGCCAGATACGCATCGCGTAGTCCTGGCCGGCAAAGTTGGTCACCTGGCCCACGCCCGGAATCCGCTTCAGCTCGTCCACCACGTTCAAGAGCGCGTAGTTGCTCATGAACAGGGTGTCAAAGCGCTGGTCCGGCGAGTACAGCGCCACCACCTGCAGGAAGGTCGCTGCCTGTTTGCGCACGTTCACGCCCTGGCGCCGCACTTCTTCCGGCAGCGAGGACAGCGCCGACTGCACGCGGTTGTTGACGTTGATGGCAGCCTGGTCGGCATTGGTGCCGATCTTGAAGGTGACCGTTACCGTGAGATGGCCGTTACTGGAGCTGGACGACTGCAGGTACAGCATGTCATCCACGCCATTGATGGCCTGCTCCAGCGGCGAGGCCACGGTTTCGGCGATCACTTCCGCCGAGGCACCAGGATAGGCGGTGGTAATCGCCACCGACGGCGGCACGATCTGCGGATACTGCTCCACCGGCAGTGCGCGCATGCCGAAGAAACCGGCCAGCACGATGACGATGGACAGCACCGACGCGAAAATCGGCCGGCGAATGAAAAAGGCAGAGAACATGGTGTCAGCTCCCCCGCCTTAACCCTGAGCCGGCGCGGACGCCGGCTTGGCAGCCTGCGGCGCCACGGTTGCGCCCGGGCGCAGCTTGATCAGGTTGTCGACGATCACCTTGTCGCCGGCTTTCAGACCACCCTCCACGATGAAGCCACCGTTATCGGCGGTGGTGTCCGCCAGCTGCAGCGGACGCGGCTCCACTTTATTGTCCTTGCCCACTACCCACACCATCTTGCCCTGCTGGGTGGACAGCACCGCCGGCTGCGGCACCACCAGCGCGCCGACACGGGTAGCGCCCTTGAGCACCACGCGCACGAACTGGCCCGGACGCAGCTGGCCCTGCGGGTTGGCAAAAGTGGCGCGGGTAGCCGAGGTGCCGGTTGCCGGGTCGATCACGCGGTCGGCAAAGTCGATCACCCCTTCACGGCCGTACTGGCTGCCATCCGGCAGTTTCAGCGACACGGTATAACGGTTGCCGGCCGGGAGGCGCAGCTTGCCGTCTGCGGCCAGCTTCTGGGTTTTCAGTACATCGTTGTCGGACAGCGAGAACTTCACGTAGATCGGGTCCAGCTGCGAGATCTTGGTCAGCAGGCTACCTTCGGCAGACTGCACCAGGCTGCCCTCGGAGCGCACTTCAGCGCTGGTAATGCCGGAGATCGGCGCGGTCACCCGGGTGTAATCCAGGTTGATCTGCGCGGTCTTCAGCGCGGCACGTGCCGCGGCCACCGATGCCTTGGCGCTGGCCAGAGCCGCTACCGCATCGTCACGGTCTTTCTGGCTGACGGCGTTCTCCTTGAACAGCGGCAGCACGCGATCGTAATCCTGCTGCGCGCGAATCAGGCTGGCTTCCTGCAGCTTCAGCGCGGCAGCCGCCTGCTCCACCGCCGCCTGGTACGGCGCCGGGTCGATCTGGAACAGCATGTCGCCGGCTTTCACCGCCGAGCCTTCGGTATAGGCGCGCTTCTGCAGGATGCCGGATACGCGGGCGCGCACTTCCACCTCGCGCGAGCCGCTGGTCTGCGCCACGTATTCGGTGCTCACCGGCACATCGGCCGGCTTCATTTCCACGATGGAGACAGGCATGGGCGGCATATTGCCGCCCATGCCGCCCTGGGGTTGTTGTTGGCCGCAAGCTGCCAGCAGCAGCGCTACAGGCAGAAGAACGAGCGAATGTCGGGGCTGGGTGGTTATCACGTAGGGCTCCTTGATGGTGAGGGTCCTGATGGTGCGTTCTTGTTGCTTGAATTGTGGGGCTGGCAGCCGGGACAGCCATGGCATCCCGTTTACTGTAGTCAATGTGGCGCCAGCCATTTGTTTGCTGTTGATCTATCGAATCAGGCCAAAAACATAGCATCATCCATGACATGCGGATAGCACGGCAATGCACATTGGCAATTCGGCAAGAATGGCGAATAATACATACATTCACGCATGTATGTAAACAACGAAGCTGCAGGTTGACGCGTTTGCCGCTATCCTTACGCCCGCCGCAAAAACCCTGTCACCATCATGGCCCGCAAAACCAGAGAAGAAGCCGAACAAACCCGCCAGCTGCTGCTGGACACCGCCGAGCGCGTGTTCCACGAGCAGGGCGTGGCCGCGACCTCGCTGGCAGACATCGCCTCCGCGGCCGGCCTGACGCGTGGCGCCATCTATTGGCACTTCACCAACAAGCTCGACCTGTTCACCGCCATCTGCGACCGCATCAAACCAGAGCTGGACGCCATGGAGAGCATGCTGCATGACTCGCGCCTGACGCCGGCGGCCCGGCTGTGGCAGCACGCTATCGCCCTGTTCGACCTGGTCTACCGCGATGAACGCCTGCGCCGCATCTGCGCCATCCACCATATCGGCTGCGAGCAGGTAGGCGAAATGGCGCCGCTGCTGCTGGAGCAGATCAGCTGGAACCTGGAAAAACAGGGCCAGTTGCGCCTGGTGCTGGAAGAGGCGGCACAGGCCGGCCAGCTGCGCGACGGCATCCAGCCACGGCTGGCCGCACTAGGCCTGCACTCGCTGTACGGCGGCCTCTGCCACAGCTGGATGATCAACCAGCAAGATCACACTGTTCACCAGCATGTCTCTGCACTGTTAAGCCCTTATTTTGTCGGGATTTTCCGCGACCAGTGCTGGCTAGATGCTCCTGCAGCCAGCGATTGATTCGCGTATACTCGCGGGCTTTCCCGCTTTGACAGCCAGATCACCGCATGAGCCACGCGATCAGCATCGAATCGGTCAGCAAGCGCTTTGGCAGCCTGCAGGCACTCGATGACATCAGCTTTACCGTAGCACACGGCGAATTCTTCGCCCTCCTCGGCCCGAATGGCGCCGGCAAGACCACGCTGATTTCCGCCATGGGCGGGCTGTCCCGCCCGGACAGCGGACGCATCCGCATCATGGGCCACGACGCGGTGGCCGACTCGCGCGCCGCGCGCATGAAGCTGGGCGTGGTGCCACAGGAACTGGTGTTCGACCCGTTCTTCACCGTGCGCGAGACACTTACCTTCCAGTCCGGCTACTTCGGCATCCGCAACAACGACGCCTGGATCGACGAACTGCTGTTCAAGCTCGGCCTCACCGACAAGGCCGCCACCAATATGCGTGCACTGTCCGGCGGCATGAAGCGCCGGGTGATGGTGGCACAGGCGCTGGTACACCGCCCGCCGGTGATCGTGCTGGACGAGCCCACCGCCGGCGTGGACGTGGAGCTGCGCCAGAGCCTGTGGGCCTTCGTGCAGGAGCTGAACGACGCCGGCCATACCATCGTGCTGACCACCCACTACCTGGAAGAAGCCGAAACGCTGTGCAGCCGCATCGCCATGATGAAGAAAGGCAAGCTGATCGCGCTGGAAGCCAAGGACAAACTGCTGGCCCGCAGCGCCAGCCGCGAGATTGCGCTGAAGCTGTCGGCGCCGTTGCCGGCAACGTTGGCCGCAAGCTTCCAGGCGCGCGAAGCGGATGGCCGCCACATCCTTACCCTGCCGGATATCGGCAAGCTGGAGCAGGTGCTGCGCGAACTGCGCCTGGCCGGCGTGGAGGTGCGTGAACTGTCGGTGCATGAAACCGACCTGGAACAGGTATTCGTGGAACTGATGAGCGGAGCAAAGAACTGATGCAAGGCTTCCTGACCCTGTTCAAAAAAGAGATCCTGCGCTTCTGGAAAGTGGCGTTCCAGACCGTGGCGGCACCGGTGCTCACCGCCCTCTTGTACCAGCTGATCTTCTCGCACGTGCTGTCGCAGCACGTGGAAGCCTATCCGGGGGTGAGCTACACCGCCTTCCTGATTCCCGGCCTGGTCATGATGTCGATGGCACAGAACGCCTTTGCCAACAGCTCGTCCAGCCTGATCCAGTCCAAGATCACCGGCAATATCGTGTTCCTGCTGCTGCCACCGCTATCGGCACTGGAGTTCTTTGCCGCCTATCTGCTGGCGGCGGTGGTGCGCGGCCTGGTGGTGGGCGCCGGTGTGCTGCTGGTGACCGCCGGGTTCGGCCTGCCGCTGCCTAGCAACCCGCTGTGGGTACTGATCTTCGCCATGCTGGGCTGCGGCGTGCTGGGCACACTGGGCATCATCGCCGGCATCTGGGCCGACAAGTTCGACCAGTTGGCCGCATTCCAGAACTTCATCATCATGCCGCTGACCTTCCTCTCCGGCGTGTTCTATTCCATTGCCAGCCTGCCGCCGCTGTGGAAGGCCGTATCGCACCTGAACCCGGTGTTCTACATGATCGACGGCTTCCGCTACGGCTTCTTCGGCCAGGCCGACGTGTCACCGTGGCTGGCGGCCAGTGTGGTAGGTGGCAGTTTCCTGCTACTGTCCGCCTGGGCCTTGCATTTACTGCGCAGCGGTTACAAATTACGCCAATAACAACGGGGTGATGGCAGCGCCACTGCCTGCCAATCACCGCCTTTCAGACAGGAAACTTCCATGGTTAGTGCAAATTACATTCAGGACGTCATCAGCGCCGGCCTGGCCTGTGACTTCATTCAGGTCAACGGTGACGATGGCACCCACTTCGACGCGCTGATCGTCAGCCCGGAGTTTTCCGGCCGCAACCGCGTACAACGCCATCAACTGGTCTACCAGGCACTGGGCGACCGCATGCGCGCCGAAATCCACGCACTGTCGATGAAAACGCTGAGCCCCGAAGAGTGGGCACAACAACAAGGCTGATTCCGATAATGGACAAACTGGTAATCCAGGGCGGCACCGGTCCGCTCAAAGGCGAGATTCGTGTCTCCGGCGCCAAGAACGCTGCGCTGCCCATCCTGTGTGCCGGCCTGCTGACTGCCGACACCCTGAAGCTGGCCAACGTGCCGATGCTGCGCGATGTGTTCACCACCCAGAAGCTGCTGCAAGGCATGGGCGTGCGGGTGATGACCGACAACGTGCACGAAGTGGAGATCACCGCGGCCAGCCTGGACACCCTGGTGGCGCCGTACGAGCTGGTGAAAACCATGCGCGCCTCCATCCTGGTGCTGGGCCCGATGCTGGCCCGCTACGGTGAGGCTACCGTGTCGCTGCCTGGCGGCTGCGCCATCGGCAGTCGTCCGGTGGATCAGCACATCAAGGGCCTGGTGGCCATGGGTGCCGAGATCTCCATCGAACACGGCTACGTGAAAGCCAAGGCCAAGCGCCTGCGCGGCGCGCATATCGTGATGGATATGGTTACCGTGGGCGGCACCGAGAACCTGCTGATGGCAGCGGCACTGGCCGAAGGCACCACCATCCTGGAAAACGCCGCGCGCGAGCCGGAAGTGGTGGACCTGGCCAACTGCCTGGTGGCGATGGGTGCCCGCATCCAGGGCATCGGTAGCGACAAGATGATCGTGGAAGGCGTGGAGCGCCTGCACGGCGCCGAGTACTCGGTGATGCCGGACCGCATCGAGGCCGGCACCTTCCTGGTGGCCGGCGCCATGACCCAGGGCCACATCGTGCTGCGCAATGCCGCGCCGCGCGCCATGGACGTGATCCTGGACAAGCTGGTGGAAACCGGCGCGGTAGTGGAATGCGGCGATGACTGGATCTCGCTGGACATGAAGCGCCGCCCGAAAGCCGTCAACGTGCGCACCATGCCGCACCCCGGCTTCCCCACCGACATGCAGGCGCAGATGATGACGCTGAACACCATCGCCGAAGGTGCGGCGGTGATGACCGAGACCATCTTCGAGAACCGCTTCATGCACGTGCCGGAACTGAACCGCATGGGCGCCCGCATCGAAGTGGAAGGCAACACCGCCATCGTCAAGGGCGTGGACAAGCTGTCCGGCGCCACCGTGATGGCCACCGACCTGCGCGCCTCCGCCAGCCTGGTGATTGCCGGCCTGGTGGCCGAAGGCGAAACCATCGTCGATCGCATCTACCACCTGGACCGCGGCTACGAACACATCGAGGCCAAGCTCAACGGCGTAGGTGCCAACATCACCCGCACCAGCTAGCCCCCGGCACGCAAAACACCACAAAAGCCCCGCAAGGGGCTTTTATTTTTTTAAACGACAGCTACCAGCTTTGTTTCCAGGCATCTTCGCGTTTAAAATATTTGATCAAACAATGAGAAAATGCTGAATTGCAGCATTCAAATTGCCTAAAAAAGGCAAATCCCACAAAGATCGAGAAATAATTTAAACACGGAGAAACAGCATGCCAAGAAGCATCAAGGCCAAACTGCTGACCGGGGCCGGCATCCTCACCTTGATCGGCTTTGCCGCCATCACCGGGCTGAATGTCTGGCTATCCCTGCAACTGGCCGAAGACAATGTGCTGCAACAGGCCCGCACCCTGGCCGAGGGTGAGGCCAACAAACTGAGCCTGCAACTGGAGCGCAGCTACAGCGCGGTGGAAAGCCTGGCCGCCAGCATGCAGGCCCTGCCGGGCAGTAGCGCCGCACAACCCAGACAGCTGGCCAGCGAAGCCACCAAACGCCTGCTGGCCCATCACCCGGCAGCAGTCGGTATTTTCGCCTTGTGGGAACCAAACAAACTGGATGGCCGCGATGCCGAATTCGCCGGCAAGCCGGACAGCGACGCCAACGGCCGCGCCGGGGTGTACTGGTACCGCAAGGACGGCAAGGAGGACGTGGTCTGGGGCGCGGAAGGCGCTGATGGCGACGAGTACTACGCCGCCCCCAAGGCCCAGCGCCAGCCGGTACTGACCGAGCCATACGAAGACCGCGACATCAAGGTGCTGATGGCCACCCTGTCCTACCCCATCATCCGCGACGGACAGTTTCTCGGCGTCACCGGTATCGATATGTCGCTGCAACAGCTGCAGCAGATTGCCGATGCCGCCCACCCCTATGGCGACGGCTACATGACGCTGTATGCCAACAACGGCATGCTGCTGGGTGGCCCGGACAAGCAGCAGATCGGCAAGACCGATTCGGCCCTGCCGCCGGATGCACTCAGCGCCATCCGCCAGGGCAAGTCGCACGAATACACCCTGGACGGCACCCTGCACCTGCTGCAGCCGATCAAGGTTGGCCGCACCGCCCAACCATGGGCGCTGCGCATCTCGATTCCATTGCATAGCGCCTTTGCCGACACCCGCGCAGCCGCCATCAAGTCCGGCCTGCTGAGCGTGGCTGTCATGCCGGTGATCCTGCTGGCACTAGGCCTGCTGCTGAGCCGGCTGATCGCACCGCTGGGCCGGCTGCAAACCGCGCTGGCGGAGCTTTCCAGCGGCGATGGCGACCTCACCCGCCAGCTCAGCATCAGCGGCAAGGATGAAATCGGCGCCTCGGCCGGCGCCTTCAACCGCTTCAGCCAGTCGCTGCGGCAGATGCTGCTGGAGGTGCGTGAGCGCACCCACCAGGTACACGATGCCGTGGCGGCGCTGGCCAGCGAAACCAGCGACATCAGCAGCCACTCCGGCGAGCAGTCGCGTGCCGCCACCTCCACCGCTGGCAGCGTGGCCGAGCTGTCCGGCAGTATCAGCCGCATTGCCGATGCCGCCACCCAGGCCGAGCGCGCGGTGCACGATGCCGGCGATGAAGCCGAACAGGTGGCCGACAGCGTGCACTCCACCGCTCGCGAGATTGCGCGCATTGCCGACACCATCCGCACCGTCGGCGGCGTGCTGGATGATCTGGAGCAGCGTTCCGAGCAGATCAGCGGCATCGTGCAGGTCATCAAGGACATCGCCGAACAGACCAACCTGCTGGCACTGAACGCCGCCATCGAAGCCGCGCGCGCCGGCGAGCAGGGCCGTGGCTTCGCGGTGGTAGCCGACGAAGTGCGCAAACTGGCCGAGCGCACCGCCGGCGCCACGGTGGAAATCGCCAGCAGCATCCGCCAGATCCAGGAGGAAACCGCCAACGCCACCGGCAGCATGGATGCCGCCATCCGCCAGGTGGAAAACGGCGTCACCCTGGCCGAGCGCGCCGCGGGGGCCATCGAACAGATCCGCGAGCACAACCAGGGCATTCTCGGCACGGTGACCGATATCGCCCAGGCCACGGCGGCTCAATCCAGCGCCAGCCGCGAGATCGCCCAGCACATCGGACACATCCACGCCATGACCGCCGACACCGACGCCTCGCTGCAGCACGCCAACAACGCGGTGGGCGAACTGCGGCGCCTGGCCGACGAACTGCAGAACCTGCTGGCACGCTTCAAGCTGTAAGCACGCCGGGGTTGGCCGCAAGCGAGCATGCGGCCAACCTCCGCACAACAAAAAAGGCGCTGCAGATGCAGCGCCTTTTGCTTGCTTCCGGCAATCCGGCTTACAGGCCGTTGAACGAACACACGGTGAACAGTGGCACCTTGGCGTCACGCATCAGCTTGCCGCCACCCAGCTCCGGCAGTTCGATGATGGCGGCGGCTTCCACCACCTCCGCCCCCAGGCGCTGCAGCAGCTTGTAGCCAGCCATCATGGTGCCGCCGGTAGCGATCAGATCGTCCACCAGCACCACGCGGTCACCCGGCTTGCAGGCATCGGTGTGCATTTCCACCACCGCGTTGCCGTACTCCAGCTCGTACTCTTCCTCCACCGTGGTGAACGGCAGCTTGCCCTTCTTGCGGATGGGAATGAAGCCGACATTCAGCTCGTAAGCCAGCACCGAGCCGATGATGAAGCCGCGCGCATCCAGCCCGGCCACCATGTCGATCTTCTCGTTCATGTAGCGGTGCACAAAGATGTCGATCAGCACGCGGAAGGTCTTCGGATTCTGCAGCAGCGGCGTGATGTCGCGGAACATCACCCCGTCGTGTGGCCAGTTCGGCACGGTGCGAATCCAGCCCTTCAGATAGCTGGCGTAATCCAGATTGCTCAGGTTTTCCATCGTCCCGCCTTAGAACATCGCCAGTTTCACAACCCACAGCGCGGCAATCACCAGCACTGCCGGCTTCAGGTCGGCAAAGCGGCCGGCCAGAATCTTGATGGCAGCATAGCTGATGAAGCCGAAAGCGATACCGTCAGCAATGGAGAAGGTGAACGGCATCGCCACCGCGGTCATTACCGCCGGTGCGGACTCGGTCAGATCGTCCCAGTTGATTTCGGCCAGGCCGCGGGTCATCAGCACCGCCACGTAGCACAGGGCGGGCGCGGTAGCGTAGGCCGGCACGGTTTTCGCCAGCGGCGAGATCCACAGGCAGGCCAGGAACAGGATAGCCACCACCACGGCGGTGAGACCGGTACGACCACCCACCGCGGTACCGGCGGCGGATTCGATGTAGGCGGTAGTGGAGGAAGTGCCCATTACCGCACCGGCGGTAATCGCCACCGAGTCGGCCATCAGCGCGCGCTTCAGGCGCGGCAGCTTGCCGTCCTTGTCCAGCAGGCCGGCGCGGTGCGACACCCCCACCAGGGTACCGGTGGTATCGAACAGATCCACGAAGAAGAACACGAAGATCACGCCCAGCAGGCCGGCGGTCAGCGCGCCATTCAGATCCATCTGCATGAAGGTCGGCGCCATGCTCGGCACCGGCGCTACCACGCCTTCAAACTTGGACAGGCCAAGAATGATGGACAGCGCGGTCACCGACAGAATGCCGATGATGATGGAACCATGCACGCGACGGTATTCCAGCGCCACGATGATGAAGAAGCCCAGGATGGCCAGCAGCACGCGCGGGTCGTGCAGGTCGCCCAGCGTTACCAGGGTAGCCGGGTGATCCACCACCACACCGGCGTTCTTCAAGGCGATGATGGCCAGGAACAGGCCGACACCGGCAGAGATGGCGAACTTCAGCGACTGCGGAATGGCGTTGACGATTGCCTCCCGCACCTTGAACAGGCTTACCGCCAGGAACACGATGCCGGAAATGAACACCGCGCCCAGCGCAGCCTGCCACGGCACGCCCATGCCCTTCACCACGGTAAAGGTGAAGTAGGCATTCAGGCCCATGCCCGGCGCCAGCGCGATCGGGTAATTGGCCACCAGGCCCATGATGGCGGTACCCAGCGCCGCGGCCAGGCAGGTCGCCACGAACACGGCGTTGAAATCCATGCCGGTAATCGACAGGATCGCCGGGTTGACGATGATGATGTAGGCCATCGTCAGAAAGGTGGTAAAGCCGGCAATCACCTCGGTTTTCACGTCGGTGCCGTGCTCTTTCAGCTTGAACAAGCTTTCTAGCAGCATCTTGTGCGCTCCCTCGTCCTCGCAACGGACGTAACATGTTGAAAAACGCGCGATTCTACCTTGAAACGATTGTTTATGGTGTGGCCGCTTGGCCACCAAGCCGTCTTTAATCGCGCGGCGGGCTTGTGGTATCCTGAAATATTGCTTCCGCCAGTTCAGGATTCGTATCAATGTCGCAGCCTCAAGGCACCATCTACATCGTGGTGGCCCCGTCCGGAGCCGGCAAGACCTCGCTGGTCGCCGCCCTGCTCCAGGCCGAACCAGACGTCGAACTTTCCGTGTCCTACACCACCCGCGCCCCGCGCGAGGGCGAGGTGAACGGCAAGAGTTACCACTTTGTCGACCGCCGGCAGTTTGAACAGATGATCGCCGAGGGCGATTTCCTGGAATATGCCGAGGTGTACGGCAACTACTACGGCACCAGCGCCCGCTGGCTGCGCGAAAGGTTGGCCGCAGGTCGCGATATCCTGCTGGAAATCGACTGGCAGGGCGCGCGCCAGGTACGCGAGGTGTTCCCGGACGCCATCGCGGTCTTCATTCTGCCGCCGTCGATCGCGGTACTGGAAAGCCGCCTGCGCGGCCGCGCCACCGACAGCGAGGAGGTCATCGCCCGCCGTCTGTCGGAAGCCCGCTCCGAAATCGACCTGGTAGCCGAATACGACTACCTGATCGTGAACGACGACTTTGCCACCGCGCGCCAGGACCTGATCAGCGTCATCCGCTGCCAGCGCCTGACCGCCAGCAAACAACTGCAGCGTCACGGCAGCAGCATCGCCGCGATGCAAACCGCGCGCTAGGGCTTTATCCCGCGCGCGCAATCTTTTATCGTTACCCATCTAGCTAAGTGAGATCCACCATGGCCCGCATCACTGTTGACGATTGCCTGGAACGCATCCAGAACCGTTTCGACCTGACCCTGGCAGCCGCCTACCGCGCGCGCCAGATCGCCTCCGGCGCCACCTCCTTTGTCGAGCAAGGCCGTAACAAGCCTACCGTGGTCGCCCTGAAGGAAATCGCCGACGGTCACGTCGGCAGCGAGATCCTGCTGCGCAACAAGGCCTGAGTCTGCTCATGAGTCAGGAAACCGCCGCCATCGATTACCACGCCCTCGTCGAGTCCGAGGCGGCGGCCCTGTTCGAGGCGGCGGCGCAGTACCTGAAGCCGGAAGACGTACAACTGCTGCGCCAGGCCTTCCACACCGCCCGCGAGGCGCATGAAGGCCAGACCCGCAAGAGCGGCGAGCCCTACATCACCCACCCTCTGGCGGTGGCGAGCATCCTCACCGAATGGCGACTGGATGCCCAGGGGTTGGCCGCGGCCCTGATGCACGACGTGCTGGAAGACACCGGCGTCACCAAGCCCACGCTGGTAGAACACTTCGGCCGCACCATTGCCGACCTGGTCGATGGACTGTCCAAGCTGGAAAAGCTGGAATTCCAGAGCAAGGAAACCGCGCAGGCGGAAAACTTCCGCAAGATGGTGCTGGCGATGGCGCGCGATATCCGCGTCATTATCGTCAAGCTCGCCGACCGGCTGCACAATATGCGCACGCTGGACGCCATGCGCGAAGACAAGCGCCAGCGCATCGCACTGGAAACGCTGGAAATCTACGCGCCAATCGCCAACCGCATCGGCCTGAACAAGGTGTACCGCGAGCTGCAGGACCAGGCGTTCAAACACCTGTATCCGCACCGCTACCAGGTACTGTCCAAGGCGGTACGCGCCGCGCGCGGCAACCGCCGCGAAGTGGTGGACAAGATCCTGCGCGCGGTCAGCCAGCGCCTGGTGGAAGCCAATATCGAGGCCACCATCAAGGGGCGGGAAAAGAACCTCTACAGCATCTACAAGAAAATGCAGGAAAAACACCTGTCGTTTTCCGAGGTGCTGGATATCTACGGTTTTCGCATCATCGTCAAGGACACCCCCAGCTGCTATCTGGCGCTGGGCGCGCTGCACAGCCTGTACAAGCCCATCCCGGGCAAGTTCAAGGACTACATCGCCATCCCCAAGGGCAACGGCTACCAGAGTCTGCACACTACCCTGTTCGGCCCGTTCGGCACGCCGGTGGAAATGCAGATCCGCACCCGCGAAATGAACGCGGTAGCCGAGGCCGGCATTGCCTCGCACTGGATGTACAAATCCGGCGACGCCAGCATCGATGCCGCCAAGCAGCGCACCCACCAGTGGCTGCAGAGCATTCTCGACATGCAGGCGGAAAGCGAGGACGCGGTCGAATTCCTGGAACACATCAAGATCGACCTGTTCCCGGACGAACTGTACGTATTCACCCCCAAGGGCAAGATCATCGTGCTGCCGCAGGGCTCCACCCCGGTGGACTTCGCCTACGCGGTGCATACCGACGTGGGCCATCGCTGCATCGCCGCCCGCGTCAACCACAACCTGGTACCGCTGCGCACCGCACTGCGCAATGGCGACACGGTGGAAATCATCACCTCCACCCAGGCCAAGCCCAACCCGTCGTGGCTGAATTTCGTGCAGAGCGGCCGCGCCCGCTCCGGCATCCGCAACTATCTGAAGACATTGCAACAGCAGGACGCGATCCTGCTGGGGCAGAAACTGCTGCGCCAGGCTGCCAGCGCGCTGTCGCCGTTCGAGCTGGAGCTCACGGCAGAGCTGGAAGACGCACTGATGCGCCGCCTGGGCGAGCACAATCGCCGCTTCAACGACGTGCTGATCGACATCGGCACCGGCAAGCAGTTGGCCGCAGTTGTGGCGCGCAAGCTGCTGGAACTGTCCGGCCAGCAGCCGGACGAGAGCAGCATCGGCCCGATCGCGGTGCGCGGCAACGAAAGCGGCGGCATTCACCTGTCCAACTGCTGCAATCCGATTCCGGGCGACCAGATCGTGGGCGTGATCCGCAAGGATCAGGGCCTGATGATCCACCGCAGCGATTGCAACAACGTGCGCCGCATCGAGCCGGACAAGCTGCTGGAAGTACGCTGGGAAGCGCAGAAAGAGCGCATGTTCGGCGTCAACGTCAGCATCATCGCCTTCAACCAGCGCGGCGCGCTGGCCGATATCGCCGCCGCGATTTCCCATGCCTCGGCCAATATCGAGACGGTCGACACCCAGGACAACCACAGCAACGACGGCTACATCCATATCCACTTCCGCCTGCAGGTGGAAAACCTGCCCCACCTGGACAAGGTGCTGGCCGCGGTTCGCCTGGTGGATGTGGTGCAGCGCGCTGAACGACGCTAGACCCGCCATGCCCCTGATTACCCTCAACGGCGAAAGCCGCCAGCTTGCCCCATCCGTTACCACCCTGAGCGCGCTGATCGATGCGCTGGCACTGCAAGGCAAGCGCGTTGCCATCGAGCGCAATGGCGAGATCGTACCGCGCAGTCTGCACGCCACCACCCCCCTGCTGGATGGCGATGCACTGGAGATCGTGGTGGCAGTCGGTGGCGGCTAAGACAGACACCAGAATCAATATCTAAAAGGGACAAAGCGTGCAACAAGATGCATTGGTGATTGCCGGTAAGAGCTATCAATCACGGCTGCTGGTCGGCACCGGCAAGTACCGCGATTTCCAGCAAACCGCAGAGGCACTGGACGCCTCCGGCTGCGAAATCGTTACCGTCGCCATCCGTCGAGTCAATCTCGGACAGAACGCCAACGAACCGAATTTGCTGGACTTTCTGCCAAAAAACCGGTATACACTGCTGCCCAACACGGCGGGCTGCTACAGTGCGGACGATGCGGTACGCACCCTGCGCCTGGCCCGTGAACTGCTGGACGATCACAGACTGGTCAAGCTCGAAGTACTGGGCGACCCGACCAACCTGTTCCCCAACGTACGCGAAACGCTGAAAGCCGCCGAAACGCTGGTAAGCGAAGGCTTCGACGTGATGGTGTACACCTCGGATGATCCAATCATCGCTCGTGAACTGGAACAGATCGGCTGCTGCGCCATCATGCCGCTGGCCAGCCTGATCGGCTCCGGCATGGGAATTCTGAATCCGTGGAACCTGCAGCTCATCATTGAGCAATCGCAGGTTCCGGTACTGGTGGATGCCGGCGTCGGCACCGCCTCCGATGCCGCCATCGCCATGGAACTTGGCTGTGACGGCGTCCTGATGAATACCGCCATTGCCGGCGCACAAGACCCTGTGCGCATGGCAAGGGCAATGAAACTGGGAGTCCTGGCCGGGCGTGATGCCTACTTGGCCGGACGAATGCCTAAACGCTTTTATTCGGCGACGCCTAGCTCGCCACGTGAGGGGGTGATCTCTTCCCGTCAGGGATGATGCGCAGTGCACACATTTTATCTTTGCCGCGCATCCAGCTTTTACAAAAGCTACAACCTTGTTTAGAATAGTCATTTTCCTCGGGGCGGAAATGCATTGTCACGCCGCCTCAAGCCAAAGAATTTAAGGACATCTGCTACATGCCGACCATCCGCGTAAAAGAAAACGAGCCGTTTGAAGTAGCCATGCGTCGCTTCAAGCGCGCAATCGAAAAAACCGGTCTGCTGACCGAACTGCGTGCTCGCGAGTTCTACGAAAAGCCGACCGCAGAGCGCAAGCGCAAGAAAGCTGCTGCCGTTAAGCGCCACTACAAGCGCATCCGCAGCCAGCAACTGCCGCCGAAGCTGTACTAAGCTTCAACGGCCGCTCCCTAGAAAATCGCGGGACACCCTGCGATTTTTGAGCGCACTGACAAAGTCCTTCCGCATAGCGAAAGGACTTTGTTTTATTAACAGGAAGGCTGCCGCTGCAAGCACTTAGTTGGGGCGACCCGGCTTCGCCGGGTCCGGTTAAGGTGTAAACGAAGCGCGATATCAGCAGCCTGAAAACCGCAGGGGTGCCCTGCGGTTTTGTCATTTACGTTGGCCGCAAGCATGCGGCCAACTTCGCCTTTAGCCTGGATAAGATCATGAGCCTGAAAGCCCGCATTGCCGACGACATGAAAACCGCGATGAAAGCCCGCGACGCCGAGCGCCTGGCCGCCATCCGCCTGCTGATGGCAGCCATCAAGCAAAAGGAAGTGGACGAGCGCATCGAGCTGGATGATGCCGCCGTCACCGCCGTGATCGAGAAAATGGTCAAGCAGCGCCGCGACTCCATCACCCAGTACGAAGCCGGCAACCGCCCGGACCTGGTAGCCAAGGAGCAGGCCGAACTGGCCGTGTTGCAGGACTACATGCCGCAGCAACTGAGCGAAGCCGAAATCGAAGCCATCATCGATGCCGCCATCGCCAGCAGCGGTGCCGCCGGCTCCAAGGACATGGGCAAGGTGGTAGGTGCGGTGAAGCCGCAAGTGGCTGGCCGTGCCGACATGGGCGCGGTTTCCGCACGCATCAAGGCCAAGCTGGCCGGCTAAACACAAGGCATGATCCCGCAGGATTTCATTGATCAACTGCTTGCCCGCGTCGACATCGTCGACGTGGTGGATCGTTACGTCCCACTGAAAAAGGGCGGCCAGAACTACATGGCCTGCTGCCCGTTCCACAAGGAAAAGTCCCCCTCCTTCACCGTCAGTCCCAGCAAGCAGTTCTATCACTGCTTCGGCTGCGGCGCGCATGGCTCCGCCATCGGCTTCGTCATGGAGTACCAGGGCCTGCCGTTTGTGGATGCGGTGAAGTTCCTGGCGGAAAGCATCGGCATGCCGGTGCCGCAGGAAGAGCGTGCGGCCAACCCTGAGGCCGTTCGCGCCGCGCGCGCCAAGCAACTGTCACTGGAAGACGCCCTCAGTCGTGCCGCCGCCTTCTACAAGCAGCAGCTGAAAAGCGCGCCCAACGCCATCGCCTACCTGAAAGGCCGCGGCCTCACCGGTGAGATCGCCGCCCGCTACGGCCTGGGCTACGCCCCGGACGGCTGGCAGAACCTGGAAGCCGTGGTCAGCGACTACAACGACAGCGCGCTGGTGGACAGCGGGCTGGTGATCGTGGCCGAAGACAGTGGCCGGCGCTACGACCGTTTCCGCGACCGGGTGATGTTCCCGATCCGCAACCAGCGCGGTGCCATCATCGGCTTTGGCGGCCGCGTACTCGGCAAGGGCGAGCCCAAATACCTCAACTCGCCCGAGACACCCTTGTTCGAGAAGGGCCGTGAACTGTACGGCCTGTACGAAGCCCGCCAGGCCATCCGCAACGCCGGCGCGGTGCTGGTGGTGGAGGGCTATATGGACGTGGTGGCCCTCGCCCAGTACGAGGTGGGCTACGCCGTGGCCACGCTAGGCACCGCCACGACCGGCGAGCATGTACGCAAGCTGCTGCGCCATGCCGACCAGGTGTACTTCTGCTTCGACGGCGACAAGGCTGGCCAGAAAGCCGCCTGGCGCGCCCTGGAAAACAGCCTGCCGCAATTGGTGGACGGCAAGGCGCTGCACTTTCTGTTCCTGCCGCAGGAGCACGACCCAGACAGCTATATCCGCGAATTCGGCCGTGAAGCTTTCGAGCAGGCGCTGAAGGAACAGAGCATCCCTCTGTCCGCCTACTTCATCCGCCAACTGTGCAGCGACATCGATCTGGCCGCCCCCGAGGGCCGCGCCGAGCTGATCAAGCAAGCCAAACCCTTGCTGGAGCAGATAGCCGCCCCCATGTTGGGCTATATCATCAGAAAGCGCCTCGCTGAGCTAGCGCAAGTAGATGTCGACGAACTGGACATGCTGCTGGGCAAACCGCGCGCCGAGCGCAAGGGCCGTCGCCACTACCAGCTGCCGCGTGACTCCAACCGCCCCAGCAGCACGCCAATGGTGCGCCGCGAAATCAAATGGGCGCTGATGAACCCGGCCTGGGCGCACGACATCCAGGTACGCGAAAGCCAGCTGTACGAAGGCGAAATGGCCACTCTGGTCGCCATCATCGAGCGCATTCAGAGCAGCGAGCATGCACCCAGCAGCGCCCAGCTGGCGGAGTCATTCCGCCACAGCGAGCATGAAGGGGTGATTGACTCGGTGCTGCAGGAATCCCTGCGCGAGCCGGAAGAGTTCGCCAACCCTGATGAGCGCGACAAGGAAAACTTCATCCACGGCTTTGAACGCCTGATGGCACGCTACGACAACGAGCTGGTCACCGCGCTGTCCAACAAGGGCTATGAACACCTCAGCAAGGAAGAATTGCAATTGTTACGAACCTTGCTTGCCAGACGCACCAGGACAAGCCCCTGACCCGGACGGCGGCCACGGACTTGTGTTATAATCAATTGTTTTTTTCGGCTTTTTCGAGCAGGAAACCAAATGGCGTTATCTCCCGATACCAAGAAACAGAACAACGAACCGGCAACCGAGCCGATGAGCCTGGAAGAGCAGCGCAAACGGCTGCGCCAGCTGATCGCGCTGGGCAAGGAACGTGGCTACCTCACCTACGCTGAGATCAACGACCACCTGCCCGAAGACGTTTCCGATGCCGAACAGATCGAAAACATCGTCACCATGATCGGCGGCCTGGGCATCCAGGTGTACGAAGAAGCACCGGACGCCGAAACCCTGCTGATGTCCGACGCTACCCCACCGGTAGCCGACGAAGATGCAGTGGAAGAGGCCGAAGCAGCGCTGTCGTCCGTGGATTCCGAGTTCGGCCGTACCACAGACCCGGTACGCATGTACATGCGCGAAATGGGCTCGGTGGAACTGCTGACCCGCGAGGGCGAAATCGTTATCGCCAAGCGCATCGAGGAAGGCCTGAAGTTCATGATTCAGGCGCTGTCCGCCTGCCCGGGTTCGGTAGCCGAAGTGCTGGCGCTGATCGAGCAAGTGGAGGCTGGCGAGCTGCGCATCGACGAAGTCATCGATGCCATGATCGACCCGGAAGCGGAAACCGCCGAAGAAGTCGAATTCAGCGAGCCGGCCGTTGACGACGCCGAGGAAGAAGAAGACGCCGAGGAAGAGGACGAAGACGACAGCGTGGATGATGCCGCAGCCGTCAACGAAGCCAACCTGGAAGAGCTGAAGCAGGAAGCTCTCGCTCACTTCGCCCTGATGCGCGAACAGTACAACGCCCTGTTGGCCGCACGCGAAAAGCATGGCTTTGCCAGCAAGGAATACAAGGCAGCGCAGGAAGCCATTACCGAACTGTTCATGGGCATCCGCTTCTCCACTCGCCAGATCGAAAGCCTGTGCGACAAGCTGCGTGAACGCGTGAACGGCATTCGCAAGCTGGAACGTGAAATCCAGGATATCTGCGTGACCCGCGTACGCATGGGCCGCGACCATTTCATCAAATCTTTCCCCGGCAATGAATGCAATCTGGACTGGGTAGAGAAGGAAATCGATAGCGGCAAGAACTGGTCGGAAACCCTGACCCGCTTCAAATACGCCATCATCGAGAAGCAAAGCAAGATCGCCGACCTGCAACAGCAGGCACTGATGAGCATCGAGCAGCTGAAAGAAATCAATCGCCAGATGTCCTCCGGCGAAACCAAGGCACGCCTGGCCAAGCGCGAAATGATCGAGGCCAACCTGCGCCTGGTGATTTCCATCGCCAAGAAGTACACCAACCGCGGCCTGCAGTTCCTCGACCTGATCCAGGAAGGTAACATCGGCCTGATGAAGGCGGTGGACAAGTTCGAATACCGCCGTGGCTACAAGTTCTCCACCTATGCCACCTGGTGGATTCGCCAGGCCATTACCCGCTCCATCGCCGACCAGGCACGCACCATCCGTATTCCGGTGCACATGATCGAAACCATCAACAAGATGAATCGCATCAGCCGGCAGATTCTGCAGGAATCCGGCCGTGAACCGGACCCGGCCGAGCTGGCGGAAAAGATGGAGATGCCGGAAGACAAGATCCGCAAGATCATGAAGATTTCCAAAGAACCTATCTCGATGGAAACCCCGATCGGCGACGATGACGACTCCCACCTGGGCGACTTCATCGAAGACTCGGTAACCGTGGCCCCGGCAGAAGCCGCCATGTACGCCAGCCTGCGCGATGCCACCAAGGAAGTGCTGGACTCGCTCACCCCGCGCGAAGCCAAGGTACTGCGCATGCGCTTCGGTATCGACATGAATACCGACCACACGCTGGAAGAAGTGGGTAAACAGTTCGACGTTACCCGCGAGCGTATTCGCCAGATCGAGGCCAAGGCCCTGCGCAAGCTGCGTCACCCGACCCGTTCCGAGCGCCTGCGCAGCTTCCTCGATAACGAGCCGGGCAACCAATAACGCTTGCTTCTGGTATAATTCGCGTTTTCCGGGCCTGTAGCTCAGTCGGTTAGAGCAGAGGACTTAACGAAACAAGCCTAACCACGTTTGCGCAATAATTAGCGTGCATGGCAAGTTTCCCATGGGTTGCCTGCTGCCAAGTTCACTCTGGCAACAGGTAGAACTGGTCAAATTCGGTGAAAGCTACCCTCCTGCTGGAGCTGCCAATACCGAGCCAAGCTCCCGCCACGCGGGAGAAGGTGTAGAGACTAGACGGCCAGCCTGTAATGGGAAGGTATAGTCCAGACCACAAACCCGAAAGGGGCGGCGAAAGCCGTAGTGGTAAGCATAATCCTTTGGTCGAGGGTTCGAGCCCCTCCGGGCCCACCAATACCAAGCCCCCCAACCATCCTTGTTGGGGGGCTTTTTCTTATTCCCAGCTCTGCCATTGCCCCCACCGGCAACCCCAACACCAGCCAACAGTCGAAACTGATGACTATTGCCAGCATGCCCGTATCACAAACACTTCATTTAAGCACATTCCTAACGAGTAGATAGCCACCTGCGCATTACCATAGACAGAAGCAGTCAGAAGTCGATCAAACTTCTGCGGCAAGAATTACCCGCCACAATAGCCATTTTGATTTTATTTTTGCAATTATTAATTATTGGTTATTCAGTAAATTGACTTTATGCCATTGTTGACGGGTATTTTATTCTTTATTCTGGAGCCATCACATGAAAAAACTCTCTTCCGTACTAGCCATTGGCATGGTCCTGGCTGCCTCGTCGGCATTTGCATCCGATGGCACCATCAATATTACTGGCGAAGTCTCTGCTGTTACCTGCACCATTAATAGCGGCACGAAAAACATCACCGTCAATCTGCCAAAAGTACCCACCACTGCGCTTCCCAGTGGCCAAACTGCTGGCCGCACCCAATTCCAGATTGCCTTGACTGGCTGCACCAACAGCACCGGCAAGAGCGCGCGCGCCTACTTTGAACCGGGTACTGGCAGCGGCGTTAGTGCAGTAGGTCGCCTGCTCAATACTGGCACTGCCACCAATGTTTCGCTGGAATTGCTGGACTCCAACTATGCACTCATCAACCCCAACGACAACATCGACAAGCCTCAATCAGCCCAGCTGGTTCCACTGGTCAGTGGCGCTGGAACACTAACCTATTATGCACAGTATTACTCTTTTGGCACTGTCACCCCTGGTTCGGTAAATGCCAGCATCAACTACAGCATCCACTACCAGTAAGTTGATTTACCAGCCTTAGCACCAAAAAAGCCCATGCCAAACTGCATGGGCTTTTTGTTTCCAAACAAAGCAAAACTCCAGAAAATACATCGCCAGCAATAGAAAATTAGGAACAATCTTTAAGATCGATCCTAACAACAACGCACATCCAGCTCACTACTATTATCGCAAGCAAGCACCAGCAATTCAGCACGTAAAATACGGACCTTCTTATTTTATTGAGCTCACATTAAAAACAATTGCATTTTCTTACGCCGCACCAAATAAATAATATTTTCTGGTCGCCCCTACTGGGTGACCGTTTACCAACCGAACCCTGTTCGGATAACTTCATGGAGCTTTACATGAAAAAACTCGCTACCGTACTGGCTGTTGGCCTGGCCCTCTCCTCCGCCGCTGCCATGGCATCCGACGGCAAAGTGACCATCAACGGTGAACTGAAAACGCTCACCTGCACCATCAATGGTGGCGTTGGTGATATCGTCGTTACCCTGCCGACCCTGTCTACCGCCACCGTGACCGGTTCCGCTACCGGTGGCAGCACCGCATTCACAATGGATCTGACCGCATGCTCCGGCTCCACCGCCAAGGCTTTCTTCGAGCAAGGTCCTAACAACACCATCAATGGCAACCTGAAGAACACCGTTGCCGGTGGCGCCGCCAACGTTGAGATTCAGCTGAAAAACGCCAACGATGTCGTACTGGATCTGAACCAGCCGGCAGCAACCCAAGATAACGTCACCGCCGATATCTCCACTGGTTCCGGCAAGCTGACTTACTTTGCACAGTACAAAGCTGTTGGTACCACCACTGCTGGTCTGGTGTCCTCTAGCACCACCTACTCTCTGGTTTACAACTAAGCGCAATGCTTCCACCCGGGCCGCCCTGGCCCGGGTGATTTCTGGCTGATCCAAGATGAAAAAACTGCTTACCTTAGTTAGCGCGGTAACGGCAATAGTTGCGGCCGTGCCGGAAACCAGTCACGCCAATGTAGTGATTACCGGCACTCGCGTGGTATACCGCCAAAGCGACCGCGAAGTTACCGTCAAGCTCGATAATGTTGGTACCCAGCCGGCGCTGGTACAAGTCTGGGCCGACCGTGGCGATGAAAAGTCCAGCCCCACTAAGGCTGATGCCCCATTTTTGATCACTCCCCCCATTTCCCGGATTGACCCGGCCAAAGGCCAATCCATTCGCCTGATTTTTACCGGCGAAAACCTACCTGCCGACCGCGAAACAGTATTCTGGTTGAACGTGCTGGATGTGCCACCAGTACCCAAAGATGCGGATGCCAACTATATCCAACTGGCCATTCGTTCCCGCATTAAATTGTTTTACCGCCCCAGCAAGCTGCCCGGCACCCCGGACGAAGCCGCCCGCGGCTTGAAATGGAGCCTGGTGAGCCAGGGCAAGGGCATGGTATTGCGCGCGGAAAACAATAGCGCGTATTCGGTATCCATGAACTCCGCGGCAATCGAGGTAAGCGGCCAGCAGTACAAAACAGTTGGCGGCATGGTATTGCCATTTGGCTCGGCGGACTTTGTTGTTCCGGGCCTGAAAGGCAAACCAGCAGTCAACAGCAATTGCACCGTTAAATACGAAGCAGTAAATGATTATGGCGGCCCGGTAGAACTATCCGCGCAACCCAAACTATAAAGAACGATCCCGCGACAGCGTGCAGCACGCTCATCAGCAGGTAACAGAATATGAAAATGAAATCATGCCAGCGGCCCCGTCGCCATTATGTTCTCAAGCCGTTAACCATGCTGTTGCTGGGAGTGTTTGGCTATCAACTGCAGTCGGCTAACGCCGCAACAGCAGAAGCAACACAAGTCGCACTGAATGATGTCGAGTTCAACAACTCGCTGGTGGACTTGCCGGCGGAGAGCAAGGGCAGCATGCTGCAGCGTTTCAGCAATGCCAACACCGCCCTGCCTGGCAGCTACCGGGTGGATTTGTATGTCAACGACTACTGGGTAGCCCGCCGCGATATCCAGGTGCGCGATAACAAATCCGGCGGTAGCTATATCTGCTTTACTCCCGCCCTGCTCACCGACCTGAACCTGGACTACACACGCGTACCGGACGCCAAGACACTGCAAGCTCTGCCTGCGGGTGACTGCATCGATCTGGTTCAGCAATTGCCGGGAGCCGCTATCAGCTTCAACAGCGGGGAGCTGCGCATGGATGTCAGCATGCCGCAGATTTACCTGCGCCGTCAGGCACGCGGCTATGTCAGCCCGGACCTGTGGTCACCTGGTGTACCGCTGGCCGGTTTCCTGAATTACAACCTGAATGCCTCACGCAACAATCCGGATGACGGCGCCACCAGCAGCCAGTACTTCCTCAGCGCTCAGGCTGGTATCAATCTGGGCGTATGGCGCTTACGCCACAGCAGCGCGCTGACACAGCAACTGTCCGGCCCGGATCAGACCGCTCGCTACCAGCGGCTGAGTACTTACGCACAACGCGATTTGCCCGATTGGCACTCTACCCTGACCCTGGGGGAAACCTACACCCCTTCCGAATTCTTCAGTTCCGTGCCGTTCCGCGGCATGCTGTTACGCTCCGATGATCGCATGCTGCCAGATTCGCAAACCGGCTATGCACCAGTGATTCGTGGCGTGGCGGACAGCAATGCCACGGTGACAGTGAAGCAAGGCAAGAACACGGTTTACGAAACCACCGTTCCGCCGGGCCAGTTCCAGATCGACGATATGTACAACTCTGGCTATGCCGGCGATCTGGAAGTGACCATCACCGAAGCCGATGGCCGCGTCAAGCAATTCACCATGCCTTATGCCTCCGTGCCACAGCTGCTGCGCCCCGGCTTCAGCCGCTATAGCTTGGCTGCCGGTGAGTTGTATGCTGGCAGAGGTACACCGCACCCCAGCTTTGTGCAAGGTACCTACCAGCGTGGTATCAACAATAGTGTGACTATGTTCGGTGGCGCCCTCGGGTCCAGCCGCTATTTTTCTGCGGTAATGGGCGCAGCCGTCAGCTCCGACCTGGGGGCATTCGCGGTGGATGTCACCCATTCGCAAGCGCTGTTCGACTCCAATACCCAGGCGCTGCCACATCAATTGCAGGGCCAGAGTTATCGGCTGACCTATAGCAAGTTGCTGAATGCCACCAATACCAACCTGATGTTGGCCGCATACCGCTACTCTACCGAGGGCTTCATGGAGTTCAGCGACTTCAACTACGCTCAGCAATATGGTGCCCGCTATCAGCCGATGAAGAGTCGCTTCACCATCAACATGAACCAGCCGTTTGCCGAAGGTTGGGGCAGCCTGACACTGACCGGCGCGACTCAGGAATACTGGGATCGTAGCGGTCGCGATACTCAGTACATCCTGAATTACAACAACACCTATCGCAAATGGCTGAGCTACGGCGTCACCGCCAGCCGTACCAAGAGTGCCACTGGCGAACACACCAATCAGTACATGCTGAGTGTCAGCATTCCGCTGGAGAAAGTACCGACTTCGCCAATGCTTACCGCCAGTTACAGCAGCGATAGCGACCACAACCGCTCGCAGCAGGTATCCATCAGCGGCACTGCGGGCGAACTACGCAACCTCAGCTACTCGGCCTACGCCAACGGCAGCCACAGCAATAACAGCAATACAGAAAGCTATGGTGCCTATGCCAGTTATGCCGGCAGCAAAGGCACCCTGTCTGGCAGCTTCAGCCAGTCCAGCACCAGTTCACAGCAGATGCTGGGGCTCTCTGGCGGCATGGTATTCCACCCAGGCGGCATCACCCTGGCGCAATCAGTAGGCGAAACCATGGCGGTGATCGAGGCCAAGGGCGCCGAAGGAGCAGCGGTTGGCAATATGCCTGGTACCCGTATCGATGGCAGCGGCTATGCGGTTGCCACCAACCTGCAGCCCTATCGCATGAACGATGTCAGCATCGACCCAAAAGGCATGAGCGATGACGTGGAGCTGCAGTCCAGTTCGGTGTCTATTGCCCCGAACTCCGGCGCCATTGTCATGCTCAAGTTCCCCACCACCTCTGGCAAGGCGGTAATGGTGAACCTGAAGCTGAAATCCGGCGAGAGCGTGCCTTTGGGTGCGGACGTGCTGGCCGAAAATGGCGAAGGCATTACCATGGTTGGCCAGTCCGGCCGTACTTTCCTGCGAGGCCTGGAAGGCAAACTGCTGCAGGCGAAGTGGGGTAACGGTGACAAGCAGCGCTGCAACTTCCGCTATCAGTTGCCAGCGGATAGCCAGAACAACGGCGGCATCCGTAACGCTGAATCGGTATGTGAGTAAATTAAGCAAGTAAATCAACAGTAGCGGGCGCAGCCCGCTACCTGTAGTACCCATTTTGGGTTTTTACTGTAGCGATTGTAGTTGCGGCCAACATAGTTATTGTCATTATTTTTTGATGCGCCGCATATCTATTCATTACTATCAATATCGGATAATCATGAAAACCGCCAACAAATTCTTGATGGCAGGATGCGCTATTTTGGCGCTGCCAATGTCTGCTTATGCCTCGTGTAGCAATATTGGAGGCTACATTCCAGACCTAAGCTTTACATTACCCGCTTCGCTTAGCGTCCCACGTGACCAGTTCAATGTTGGTGATGCAATCTGGACTAGTGCACGGCTTGGAAATTCCGGCCCTATCAACACGATACAGTGCACTGGTGCCGCAACAGATTATTCATGGGGCGTGATATTAAGCGGCCCGATTACCGGATGGCCGATTGCCAGCAATGTTGGCGGTTCACCATCATACCCGGCCCCTAGTCGGGTGGTTTACCAAAGCAATATTCCCGGCATTGGCGTCGCCTTGTATTTCTATGATGATGCCAGTGTACCTGAGACACCATCGCGATTACCTCTTTACTCCTTTGGCAATAAAACCTACTGGAAGACACTATATGTCCCATGGACATATCGCAATGCTCATGACTTTCAGCTACAGCTAGTCAAGACTGGCCCTATTTCTGCAGGCGGGAGCCTCAATATGGCTGGTACCTATGCTGAAGTATGGTATGGGGGAGGCAATGCGCCAGGTGCGGCAGGTAGTGTCAAGTCGACAATATTGCGCTTTAATAGCGACTTTCCAATTACCGTTCCCACCTGCCAGCTTGCCAATTCCATTATCAACGTGCCACTCCCCAAGATTTCAGTCAAAGCGCTCGGCCCTGGTGTTGCCGCAGGCCGGACCAATTTTGATATCCCGATGAACTGCAGCGGCACCAAGGTGTACTACACGTTGTCTGGTAATTTCCAAGCAGACAACTATACATTGCTGATCCCCACCGGCACGGCAAGCGGTGTCAGGCTACAGTTGCGCGACCGGGCCACGAATAACGCTTTGGCGTTGGATGGCATTCAGAAATATTTCTTGGCAGATACCACAGGTCAAAGCAATGTCCAGCAAACTATCAAGCTGGCCGTCCAGTACCATCAGCCGGGTTCGGTTGCGGCTGCGACTCCCGGCACGGTGAATGGCAGCGTCGCGCTGAACATGCTGTATCAGTAACTTCCCCTTCCGGCTTTACTAGTCGGAGCCTTAACACGCCCCTGCGAATGCCGGGGCGTTTTTGTTTTTACCAGCTTGGCTGGCATCCGACAAAGCCGACGCCCCTCTCATACCGCTAAGTATGCATCATTCACTATGCGTACGACATGCCATTCACAGCAACACCGCGTCTGCATGCATTGTCATCCACGATGTCATGGCTATATTGCAATCACTGTTGACACACGAGGAGTGCAGCAGCGATTTCCCAAAATGTCATTGACATTCCCAATTTCATAAAAAATATCAATGGCATGGATAAAATTCTTATTTGAAATCGATAGGACTATTTTTAAGAGTTTGCCGCTACAGGCAAACAAGCGTTTGGCTTATTTTCGCAAAGCTGTGAAAATTCCGTCGTCAATTCGATATGTGATCGCTATGAAACTATCCGTCAAAACGCTTGTTCAGCATTTGCTGACAACTGGCTCTCCCACGCCAGCGCCAAGCTCCGCCCGCGTTTGTTGGCGGGTACCCTCCTCGCAGCCGTTGCGCGCACGCCGCTCACAGCGGTGGCTTGCCATCCCGCTGGCACTGCTGGCATATACCGGTGCTGCCAATGCGGGGTGCAGCAACATAGGGGGGATCTACCCAGGAGTCACCATCAATGTGCCGGCCAGCCTGAGTATTCCGCGTGACAAGGCAAATGGCTTGCTGTGGCAAAGTCCGCGACTAGGAAATAGCACTGTCAACACCATCGAATGCACCCCCACCGCGAGCGATTATGAGTGGGGCCTGGTAACAGGAGGGCCGCTGTCCGGTGCCACTGCCCAATCTGGCTACCCTGGTGGACTGCCAACCATATACAACACCAACATACCCGGCATCGGCATCGCCATCATGTTTTACGATAATGCGGCGAGCCCTTCCACTACCATTGCCAAGCCGGTATATACCACAGCGCAAAAAACCTACTGGAATCAGATTACCGGTACCTATTTCCGTAATTCGGCGGATTTCCAGGTCTCTCTATACAAAACCGGCCCGATTACGCCTGGCTTACTAAGCCTGTCAGGAACAGTTGCAGAGGTATGGTATGGCGGCAACAATGCCCCCAACGGCTCTGGTGGCGTACTTTCGGCGAAGATGTTCATTTCCAATGATGTCAATATCACCACCCTGACCTGTGCGATCAGCAACCCGAATGTCACCGTAGTGCTGCCCAAAGTTGCCAATACGGCTTTACCAGCGGCGGATACCGCTGCAGGCATCACGCCATTCGATATCAACATGGTTTGCAATAATACCAAGGTGTCTTACCGGGTAGATGGCAACCAGTACGACGCTGGCTACACCAGCCTGATCCGCCCAACTGGCACCGCCCAGGGCGTAGCAGTGCAATTGCTGACCCGGCAGAGTTCGCCAACCGTGCCGTTGCCATTGGGTACCAAGAAGCTGCTAACCGATACCACCGGCAGCAGCTATGTGCCGGTAAAGCTGCCCTTGGCCACACGCTATTATCGCCCTAGCGGTGCACCGGCGCTGCAGCCAGGTACGGTCTCAGCAACCGCAACCCTTACCATGTTCTACGAGTGAATCACTGCCCGGCCATGCCGTGCTTACAGATAACGTTTGTCTGCATATGCAAGTCAGTGCCGGGCAGCCGCTACCGCTGGTGGCAAGCCCGGCGCTCTAGCCCTGATGTTGAGCAAGCGGTTGGCACTCAGATTCTGGCGACCGCTGCCCCCTGGGCAAAATAGCTGCGCACACCGGACAGGATGGCATCGGCCATCTGCTGCTGAAAATCGGCGCTGATCAGTTTTTGCTCTTCTTCCGGGTGGCTGATGAAGGCGGTTTCCACCAGGATGGAAGGAATATCCGGCGCCTTCAGCACCGCAAAGCCGGCCTGTTCCACTTTGTCCTTGTGCAGTTTGTTGAGGCCGCCCATCTTGCTCAGTACCGACTTGCCCAGTTTCAGACTGTCGTTGATGGTGGCGGTCTGGGTGAGGTCGAACAGCGTGTGCGCCAGGTACTTGTCCTTACCGCCGATTTTCACGCCGCCCACCATGTCGGCGTCGTTTTGGGTCTTGGCAAGGTAACGCGCCATGGTACTGGTGGCGCCGTTTTCCGACAGCGCAAACACTGAAGAACCGCGAGCGGTACGATTATCCACCGCGTCGGCATGCACCGAGATGAACAGGTCGGCATTCAGCTTGCGCGCCTTGGCCACCCGCACCCCCAGTGGCAGGAACACATCCTCGTCCCGCGTCAGCACCGCGCGCATATTCTTCTCGGCATCGATCAGTTTTTTCAGCTGGCGGCTGATTTTCAATACCACGTCTTTTTCGCGAATGCCGCTGGGACCTACCGCGCCAGGGTCTTCGCCGCCGTGGCCGGGGTCGATGACAATGGTAAGGGTACGGTTGATGCCACCTTTGTCCTTGCCGCCACGCGGGGCGCTGTTGTCCAACTGCCCCTTGTTGTAATCCTCCAGCAGCGCCAGTAGCGGGTCGTCCTGCTGCGCATCCGCCGGGTAGAGATCCAGCACCAGGCGGTGCTGATACTCGCCTACCGGTTTCAGCGAGAACAGTTGTGGCCTCACCTCGTTACGCAGGTCGAACACCAGCCGTACGGTTTCAGCATTGAACTGGCCAGCGCGCGCCATGCGGATGAACGGGTCAGCCCCCTGGATCTGCTTACCCAGGTCCTGCAGCACATTGGTGAGCTGTACGCCGATCAGGTCCACCACCAGGCGATTGGGGTTGGCGAGGGAGAAATGCTTGTAACGCACCTCGCTGCTAGCTTCGATGGTGACGCGGGTATAGGTGGACGATGGCCACACTCGCACCGCCACGATCTGGCTGCCGGCGGCGATGCCGACCCGGCTGACGGTGAGCAGAAAGGTGGCAGCGGCGGCCCCTATCAGTTTGCGGCGGTCAAGGTCTGGAAGCGGCTGAGACATGCTGATCCTGTTTCACTGTGAGCGGCAAGACGGTAGTTGCGACCTTCGCCGGCGACGCCGAGTTCCAGCGTCAGGTCGGCTTGGGGCAGAACGCCCTCTGCTTTCTGTGGCCATTCGACGATACACACGGTATCCGCGGCAAGATAGTCGGCAAAGCCGGCGTCGTACCACTCCCGGGGATCGCTGAAACGGTATAAATCAAAATGATGCACCGTCATGGCCGGCAGCGGGTAGCTTTCCACCAGCGTGTAAGTCGGGCTTTTCACCCGGCCGGCGTGGCCGAGCCCGCGCAGCAGGCCACGGGTGAAGGTGGTCTTGCCGGCGCCAAGGTCGCCGTGCAGCTGCAACTGCAGCCCGGCCTGCAGGCAGGCAGCGACTTGCTGTCCCAGCTGCAGCGTGGCGGCCTCATCCGCGAGAAAGCCTTCGACACTGGTATGATCCGTCGCCATGAATGAAATGTCCGGTAAAAACGAGAATTATCGCCATTTGGCTCACCAAATCAAGGCATGGGCGCTAGAGCTTGGCTTTGCCGAGGCCCGCATCACCCGTGCCGTGCTGCCTGCAGAGGCGGAAACCACCTTGGCCGCATGGCTGGCCGAAGGCTGTCATGGCGAGATGGACTATATGGCACGCCATGGCGCCCTGCGCCTGCGCCCCACCGAACTGGTGCCGGGAACGCTGCGCGTGATCAGCCTGCGCATGCACTACTGGCCAGCCGAGGCGCGGCAGGCAGAGGCGATTCTGGCCGATGGCGCCAAGGCCTATATTTCACGTTATGCGCTGGGGCGCGATTATCACAAGGTAATTCGCAATCGACTGCAAAAACTGGCTGAACGCATCAGCGCAGCCGACCCGGCACATCAGTTCCGGGTATTTACCGACAGCGCGCCGCTGGCCGAGGTAGCGTTGGCCGCACAAGCAGGTATGGGCTGGCGTGGCAAACATACCTTGCTGATCAACAAGCAGCAGGGCTCGCTATTCTTTCTGGGCGAGATACTGACTAACCTGCCGTTGCCAGAGGACGACAGTGAACCCGGTCACTGCGGGCGCTGCACGCGCTGCATCGATATCTGCCCCACCGGCGCGATCGTGGCGCCGTACAAGGTGGACGCCAGGCGCTGCATCTCCTACCTCACCATCGAGCTCAAGGGCGTGATTCCCGAGCCGCTGCGGCCACTGATCGGCAACCGGGTATACGGCTGTGACGACTGCCAGCTGGCCTGCCCGTGGAACCGCTTTGCAGTTCCGACGGCGGAGGCGGATTTCGCCGTGCGCCACGGGCTTGATGACAGCAGCCTGCTGGAACTGTTCGGCTGGGATGAAGCAACCTTCCAGACACGTATGGCCGGCAGCCCGATCTACCGCATCGGCTACGCCAAGTGGCTATCCAATCTGGCAATCGGCCTGGGCAATGCGCCTTACGCCGCCGACATCGTGGCGGCACTGCAATCACGGCTGAACCATGCCGACGAGCGGGTGCAAGAGTCGGTGCGCTGGGCACTGCAACGGCAGTTGCAGGCGGCAGACAGGCAATAAGGTCGGCCGCATGCGGCCAACCCGGCACCTCACGGTAATGGCTTGGTGAAGTGAAACGAAGAGATCACGAAGCCATACTGCAGATACAGCTTGTGCGCCGCGGTGCGCCAGGTGCCGGAATCCAGTACCAGGTAACCACAGCCCAGCGCGCGGGCCTCCGCCTCGCACCAGTCCAGCATGCGGCGGCCCACACCCTGCGAGCGGACGTTCTCGTCGGTAACCAGATCGTCCAGGTACAGGCGCATGTCTTCGTAGGTGTTCTCGTAGACCCGGTACAGCCCAAGCGCCAACACGCGGTCATTGCCATCCAGTGCGGCAATCAGCCTGGCGCCATAGCTGCAGATGCGCGCCATCTTGCCAAGATAGGCATCCGCCGACTCCGGCAGCATCGGCCGCAGCTGGCGGTGCACCGGCAGGGCGTCAGCCAGCAGTGCAGGCTCCACGATGCGCCCGTGCTCGTCGCACAGGCGCACAATGCGCAGCGTACCCATCAGCCGGCGCGCGACGGTGCGATGACCAGCGATTCGCCTTCCAGCACTACCTTGCCCTTCACCAAACACTCGGTAGCGAACTTGACACGCTTTTTCACTGGGTCCAGCTCGGTAACGGTCACCCGCGCGGTAACGGTTTCGCCCAGCTTGACCGGCGCCTTGAACTTGGTGGATTGCGACAGATAGATGGTGCCGTTGCCCGGCAGGCGGGTGCCCACCACGGTGGAGATCAGGCCGGCGGTGAGCATGCCGTGCGCGATGCGGGTCTTGAACATCGAGGCTTCGGCATATTCCTGATTGATGTGCACCGGGTTGTCATCACCGGATACTGCGGCAAACATCAGGATGTCGGCTTCGGTGATGGTCTTGGCGTATTCGGCGCTGTCGCCGAGCTTGATGTCTTCGAAATAAACCGTCATGGAGGCTTCCTGTACAGAGTAAGTGAAAGGGCTGCGGCGCGGGTGATACCCCTGCCAGCGTTTGCTCCTGCCTGTATCTTGTTGTTATGACGACTTCAATGTTGCAGTGCATTCTTGCATGCTTTCCCTCAAATGCAAATTGTGGGGAAATCGCGTAATATCACCCCACCCCTGTTGTACTGCAGTTGCTTTGTAGTCAATCTACCAATTAAACGCTCGTTTTATTTCGTGGCTGACGCCTGTCGCGCGGCACCCGGAACGGGCTGTTTCAATCAGAGAGTTCGCTGGAGGAATATGAAAGCTCTAGTCGCTGTGAAACGCGTTGTGGATTACAACGTGAAAGTGCGGGTCAAGGCCGACGGCACCGATGTGGATGTCGCCAACGTCAAGTTTTCGATGAACCCGTTCGACGAAATCGCGGTGGAAGAAGCCGTGCGCCTGAAGGAAGCCGGCAAGGTCACCGAGATCGTGGTGGTATCGATGGGGGTGAAGCAGTGCGAAGAAACCCTGCGCACCGCACTGGCCATGGGCGCCGACCGCGCCATCCTGGTGGAAACCGATGCCGAACTGCAGCCGCTGGCGGTAGCCAAGCTGCTGAAGGCGGTTGCCGACAAGGAACAGCCGCAGCTGCTGATCGTCGGCAAGCAAGCCATTGATGACGATGCCAACCAGACCGGCCAGATGACTGCCGCGCTGCTGGGCTGGGCGCAAGGCACCTTCGCTTCCAAAGTGGATGTAGCTGCAGAAACCGTGGACGTGACCCGCGAAGTGGATGGCGGTCTGGAAACCGTCAAGCTGCGCCTGCCGGCAGTGGTAACCACCGACCTGCGCCTGAACGAGCCGCGCTACGTCAAGCTGCCCAACATCATGGCCGCCAAGAAAAAGCCGCTGGACAAGACCACCCCGGCCGATTTGGGCGTGGATGCCTCCCCGCGTCTGAAGACTCTGAAAGTGGCCGAACCGGCCAAGCGCTCCGCCGGCATCAAGGTAGCCAACGCTGCCGAACTGGTGGCCAAACTCAAGAACGAAGCAAAGGTGCTGTAAACCATGGCTATTCTCGTTATCGCTGAACACGACAACCAGAGCCTGAAAGCAGGCACCCTCAACACCATCACCGCCGCCGCCAAGCTGGGCGAGGTGCACGTGCTGGTGGCCGGCCACAACGCCGCGGCTGCTGCCGATACCGCCAAGTCCGTATCCGGCGTGGCCAAGGTTCTGCTCGCCGACAGTGCAGCCTACGCACACGGCCTGGCCGAGAATCTGGCGCCGCTGGTAGTGGATCTGGCCAAGGGCTACAGCCACGTGCTGGCGCCGGCGTCCTCTTACGGCAAGAACCTGCTGCCGCGCGTAGCTGCACTGCTGGACGTGGCGCAGATCTCCGACATCATCGCCATCGAATCCGCCGATACCTTCGTTCGTCCGGTTTACGCCGGCAACGTACTGGCCACCGTGCAGTCGTCCGACAGCATCAAGGTAATCACCGTGCGCACCACTGCCTTCGAAGCAGCTGCTACCGGTGGTGCGGCCAACGTGGAAAGCGTTGCCGCCGCTGCCGATGCCGCGCTGTCGAGCTTTGTCGGCCAGGAGCTGACCAAGTCCGACCGCCCGGAACTGGGTGCTGCCAAGATCATCGTATCCGGTGGCCGCGCGCTGGGTTCCGAAGAGCAGTTCAAGGCGGTGATCGAGCCGCTGGCCGACAAGCTGGGCGCTGCCGTTGGTGCTTCCCGCGCCGCGGTGGATGCCGGCTACGCGCCGAACGATTACCAGGTTGGCCAGACCGGCAAGGTCGTAGCGCCGCAGCTGTACGTGGCAGTAGGCATTTCCGGTGCCATCCAGCACCTGGCCGGCATGAAGGACTCCAAGGTGATCGTGGCGATCAACAAGGACGAAGAAGCGCCGATCTTCCAGGTGGCCGACTACGGCATCGTGGGTGACCTGTTCACCGTGGTGCCGGAGCTGATTGCAGAGTTGTCCAAGTAATACCCGGGCACCTCGAGAAACTCCGGCTTTCGTTGCGATTCTGCGTTGCTCACAAAAAATTCCTCCTTACATATCACCCATATGCTGCGTCGGAATTTTTTGCTCGCGCCTTGTCTCGCTTAGAAATCCGGGTTTTTCGAGGCACCCACTCGTAGCACCCATAAAACAAGGCATGGTGCCACGGTGCCACGCCATACAAGAAAGCCGGCCATGACCGGTTCGTCTGGGGAATACCAGCTGCCTTAGCGGCAGCGGGCATGTCCGTTGGCGGACAGCATGGCCGGCTTTTTTGCACGATGAAGGCTTTATATAGAGGAGCTGTACCCATGATCTACAAGGCACCAAGCAAGGACATTCGCTTCGCCCTCAACGAACTGGCGGAACTGCCGGCTATCTGCACGCTGCCAGGCTACGAAGACTGCAGCGTCGAACTGACCGACGCCATTCTGGAAGAAGGCGCCAAGTTCGCCGAAAACGTACTGGCCCCAATCAACCGCAATGGCGACAAGGGCGCCAAGTGGTCGCCGGATTTCAGCGTTACTGCAGCCGAAGGCTTCAAGGACGCATGGCAGCAGTATGTGGAGGCTGGCTGGGTGGGCCTGCGCGCCCCAGCTGATTATGGTGGTCAGGGTCTGCCGGCCCTGGTGGCGATTGCCGCCGAGGAAATGTGGTGTGCGGCCAACCTGGCGTTTTCGCTGGCACCGCTGCTGACCCTGGGCGCGGTGGAGGCCATCAACCACCATGCCTCCGACGAATTGAAAGCCGTCTACCTGCCGCGCATGTCCAGCGGCGAATGGACCGGCACCATGAACCTGACCGAACCACAAGCCGGCTCCGACCTGGCGCAGGTGCGCAGCAAGGCCGTGCCGGTGGGCGACGGCAGCTACAAGATCAGTGGCCAGAAGATTTTCATCACCTGGGGCGAGCATGATATGGCGGACAACATCGTCCACCTGGTGCTGGCCCGTCTGCCGGATGCGCCGGCTGGGGTGAAAGGCATCTCGCTGTTCATCGTGCCCAAGTATCTGGTGAATACCGACGGCAGCCTGGGCGCGCGCAACGACGTGCGCTGCGTGTCGCTGGAGCACAAGCTGGGTATTCACGGCAGCCCCACCGCGGTGATGAGCTTTGGTGATGAAGGCGGCGCCATTGGCTACCTGGTGGGCGAAGCCAACAAGGGCCTTGGCTATATGTTCACCATGATGAACCACGCCCGCCTGGGCGTGGGTGTGGAAGGCATGGCGGTATCCGAGCGTGCCTACCAGAAGGCGGTAGAGTATGCCCGCGAGCGCGTGCAGAGCCGCGCCGTCGGCAGCCCTGACCCGGCTGGCGTGCCCATCATCCGTCACCCGGACGTGCGCCGCATGCTGATGACCATGAAAGCGCAGATCGAGGCGCAACGTGCACTGGCTTACTATGCTGCAGCTGCCCTCGACCGCGCCGCGCGTCACCCGGTGGCCAGCGAGGCCGCGCGCAATCAGGCGCTGGTCAACTTCCTGATCCCGATCGTGAAGGGGTGGAACACCGAGCAGGCCAACGAAATCACCAGCCTGGCCGTGCAAGTACATGGTGGCATGGGTTTCATCGAAGAGACCGGCGTGGCGCAGTACTACCGCGATGCGCGCATCACCGCTATTTACGAAGGCACCACCGGCATTCAGGCGCTGGACCTGATCGGCCGCAAGACCGCGGCGGAAGACGGTGCCACCGCGCGCTGGCTGCTGGAAGAGGTGCGGGTGACTGCCGGCAAGCTGGCCGCAGCCGGTTACGCCAGCATGGCGGCCAACCTTGAAGCGGCGGCGAAAGAAGCGGAACGCTGCGTAGCGTTCATCCTGAACACCTTCGGCGACAAGCCTGCGTTGGCTGCTGCTGGTTCAGTGCCATTCCTCAAGCTGATGGGTATTGTGCTTGGCGGCTGGATGATGGGCCGCGCCGCGCTGATCGCCCGCGCGCAGCAGGGCGATGAAGGTGTCGATATAGAGTTCCTGGCCGCCAAGATCGTCACCGCGCGCTTCTACACCGAGCATCTGCTGCCGCAGGTGGCAGGCCTGGCTGCGGCTATCGTCGAAGGTGCCGACAGCGTGCTGGAACTGGACGAAAGCCTGTTCTAAGTTGATAGCTTCTGCCCCGGCAACGCCGGGGCGCAAAACGGCAGGCCCCTTCTGTCGCGCGAAAGGGGCATGCCGCCAGCTGAATTGCCAGCTGGGGAAGCACTGCCAGGGGCGGCCACGCCGGGTGGCAAGCGCGACATTGCTATCTTCAGGAGGGGGAATGTGTTGTATTGACGTACGCGTCAGCCTGGCTGACGCCAGCGTAAAACTAGGAATTTACCCCGATTGCCCGCCTGGACGGCTTGCCGAAAACGAATTTCGTGTTACAATCGAAAAGTTTATCCGAACGGGACATGCGCAAGCCGCGCGGTGTCCCGTTTGTTGTATAAGTGATTAAAAAAACACTATTTTCAGGAGCCAGCCAGTGACAACCGTACCCGCGATTCTTGCCTTGGCTGACGGCACGCTGTTCAAAGGCGTAGCCATCGGTGCCAATGGCCACACCGTCGGAGAGGTGGTTTTCAATACCGCCATTACCGGTTACCAGGAGATCCTCACTGATCCGTCCTATACCCGGCAGATCGTCACCCTGACTTATCCGCATATTGGTAACGTCGGCGCGAACTCGGAAGATACCGAGTCCCGCGCCGTTTTCGCATCCGGCCTGATCATCCGTGATCTGCCGCTGCTGCACAGCAACTTTCGCGCGGAAGACTCGCTGTCCGATTACCTCAAGAAGAACAATGTCGTTGCCATCGCCGACATCGACACCCGCAAGCTCACCCGTTTGCTGCGCGAAAAAGGCGCCCAGGCCGGCTGCATCATGGCAGGCGAGATCGATGAAGCCAAGGCTATCGAGCTGGCACGCGGCTTCGGCAGCATGGCCGGCCAGGATCTGGCCCAGGTCGTTACCTGCGAGCAGCCGTACCAGTGGAACACCCGCGAATGGCGTCTGGGCCAGGGCTACACCGCCCAGACCGACACCCCATTCCACGTGGTGGCTTACGACTACGGCGTGAAGCACAACATCCTGCGCATGCTGGCCGAACGCGGCTGCAAGCTGACCGTGGTGCCGGCCAAGACCCCGGCCAAGGACGTGCTGGCGCTGAATCCGAACGGCGTGTTCCTGTCCAACGGCCCGGGCGATCCGGAGCCATGCGACTACGCCATCACCGCCATCCGCGAGATTCTGGACACCAAGCTGCCGGTATTCGGCATCTGCCTGGGTCACCAGCTGCTGGGTCTGGCCACCGGCGCCAACACTTCCAAGATGAAGTTCGGCCACCACGGTGCCAACCACCCGGTGCAGGATCTGGACTCCGGCCGCGTGATGATCACCAGCCAGAACCACGGCTTCCAGGTGGATGAAACCAGCCTGCCGGCCAACGTTCGCGTGACGCACCGCTCGCTGTTTGACGGCACCGTGCAGGGTATCGCGCTGACCGATCGCCCAGCGTTCTCCTTCCAGGGTCACCCGGAAGCGAGCCCGGGGCCGGAAGACGTGGCCTACCTGTTCGACCGCTTCATCGCTGCCATGGCTGAACGCAAGACCGCCTGATCAAGGAGCGCATCATGTTTGGCATTACCGACCTGACCACTTACATCCTCGGCACCATCTTCATTGTGCTGCTGCCGGGGCCCAACTCCATGTACGTGCTGTCCGTTGCCGCCCAGCGCGGACTGCGGGCCGGTTTTGCCGGAGCCGCCGGCGTTTTTGTCGGCGACTTCATCCTGATGACACTCGCCGCCACTGGCGCGGCAGGCTTGCTGAAGACATATCCGGCAGTGTTCGCCGTGGTGAAATACCTCGGCGGCGGCTACCTGGCCTGGATCGGCATCAACATGCTGCTGAACGCGTTGCGCGCCATGCGCTCCGCAGGCAAGAACAGAGAAGAAAAACAGGCTCCGAAAGCCGTGAACGCAGCCGCGCCATTTACCCGCGCGCTGGTAATCAGCCTGATGAACCCCAAGGCCATCCTGTTCTTCGTGTCCTTCTTCGTGCAGTTTGTCGATCCTGCCTACGCCTACCCTGCCATCACCTTTGCCATTCTCGGCGGCATCCTGCAGTGCTTCAGCGCACTGTACCTGACCACCATCATCGTGGCCGGCTTCCGCCTGGCGGAGGCCTTCCGCCGTCGTCGCAAGCTGGCGGCGTCGCTGTCCGGCACGGTGGGTGCGATGTTTGTCGGTTTTGGCGCCAAGTTGGCCGCAGCGAGCCTGTGAACTGAAACATTAGAATTGAATTGAGCGAATACGATGCCGAAACGTACTGATATCAAGAGCATTCTCATCATTGGCGCCGGCCCGATCGTTATCGGCCAGGCGTGTGAATTCGACTACTCCGGCGCCCAGGCCTGCAAGGCGCTGCGCGAGGAGGGGTACAAGGTCATCCTGGTGAACTCCAACCCGGCCACCATCATGACCGACCCGAACATGGCCGACGTCACCTACATCGAGCCGATTACCTGGCAGGTGGTGGAAAAGATCATCGCCAAGGAACGTCCGGACGCGATCCTGCCGACCATGGGCGGCCAGACTGCGCTGAACTGCGCACTGGACCTGGCGCGCAATGGCGTGCTGGAGCAATACAAGGTCGAGCTGATCGGCGCCACCGAAGACGCCATCGACAAGGCGGAAGACCGTGGCCGCTTCAAGGAGGCCATGGCCAAGATCGGCCTGTCCTGCCCGCTGTCCTTCGTGTGTCACACCATGGAAGAGTCGCTGGAAGCGCAGAGCAAGGTCGGCTTCCCGACCCTGATCCGCCCGTCCTTCACCATGGGCGGCTCCGGCGGCGGTATCGCCTACAACAAGGAAGAGTTCCTGGCCATCTGCGAGCGCGGTTTCGAAGCTTCGCCGACCCACGAACTGCTGATCGAACAATCCGTGCTCGGCTGGAAAGAGTACGAGATGGAAGTGGTACGCGATCGCAACGACAACTGCATCATCATCTGCTCGATCGAAAACTTCGACCCGATGGGCGTGCATACCGGCGACTCCATCACCGTGGCCCCGGCGCAGACGCTGACCGACAAGGAATACCAGATCATGCGCAATGCCTCGCTGGCAGTGCTGCGTGAAATCGGTGTGGATACCGGCGGTTCCAACGTGCAGTTCGCGGTGAACCCGGATACCGGCGACATGATCGTGATCGAGATGAACCCGCGTGTATCGCGTTCCTCGGCACTGGCCTCCAAGGCCACCGGCTTCCCGATCGCCAAGGTCGCCGCCAAGCTGGCGGTGGGCTACACCCTGGACGAGCTGCGCAACGAGATCACCGGCGGTGCTACCCCGGCCTCGTTCGAGCCGTCCATCGACTACGTGGTTACCAAGATCCCGCGCTTCGCCTTCGAGAAATTCCCGCAGGCCGATGATCGCCTGACCACCCAGATGAAGTCGGTGGGCGAAGTGATGGCCATGGGCCGCACCCTGCAGGAATCGATGCAGAAAGCGCTGCGTGGCCTGGAGACCGGCCTGTCCGGCTTCAACTCGGTAACCAGCAATGAAGAAGCCATCCGCCACGAGCTGGGCGCACCGGGACCGGAACGCATCCTGTACGTAGCCGACGCTTTCCGTATCGGCATGAGCCGTGACGATATCTTCGCCGTCAGCAAGATCGACCCGTGGTTCCTGGCCCAGATCGAAGACCTGGTGGGCGAAGAGCAGGCACTGGCTGGCCGCAAGCTGGAAAACCTGGCCTACGACGAGCTGCGTCGCCTGAAGCGCAAGGGCTTCTCCGACCGTCGCCTGGGCGAGCTGCTGGGTACCGACCAGGCCGCCGTGCGCGCGCATCGCTGGAGCCTCAAGCTGCACCCGGTGTACAAGCGCGTGGATACCTGCGCCGCCGAGTTTGCCACCAACACCGCCTACATGTACTCCACCTACGAGGATGAGTGCGAATCCGCACCGACCGATCGCAAGAAGGTGATGGTACTGGGTGGCGGCCCGAACCGTATTGGCCAGGGTATCGAATTCGACTACTGCTGCGTGCATGCCGCGCTGTCGCTGCGCGAATCCGGCTTCGAGACCATCATGGTCAACTGCAACCCGGAAACCGTATCCACCGACTACGACACTTCCGACCGCCTGTACTTCGAGCCGCTGACGCTGGAAGACGTGCTGGAAATCTGCCGCGTGGAAAAACCGTTCGGCGTGATCGTGCAGTACGGTGGCCAGACGCCGCTGAAACTGGCGCGCGCGCTGGAAGCCAACGGCGTGCCCATCATCGGCACCAGCCCGGACATGATCGATGCCGCGGAAGACCGCGAGCGCTTCCAGCAACTGCTGAACGACCTGGGCCTGAAGCAGCCGCCTAACCGCACTGCCCGCAACCCGGTGGACGCGATGCGCCTGGCCGAGGAAATCGGCTACCCGCTGGTGGTGCGCCCGTCCTACGTACTGGGTGGCCGCGCGATGGAAATCGTGCACGAGCCGGCCGACCTGGAGCGCTACATGCGCGAAGCGGTGAAGGTATCCAACGACAGCCCGGTGCTGCTGGATCGCTTCCTGAACGACGCTATCGAAGTGGACGTTGACTGCATCTCCGACGGCACCGACGTGGTGATCGGCGGCATCATGCAGCACATCGAACAGGCTGGCGTGCACTCCGGTGACTCCGCCTGCTCGCTGCCGCCGTACAGCCTGTTCCCGGCGGTACAGGACGAAATCCGCCGCCAGACCGTAGCCATGGCCCGTGCGCTGAACGTGGTGGGCCTGATGAACGTGCAGTTCGCCATCCAGCGCGACACCATCTACGTGCTGGAAGTGAACCCGCGTGCCTCGCGTACCGTGCCGTTCGTTTCCAAGGTAACTTCCGCGCCGCTGGCCAAGATCGCTGCCCGCGCCATGGCCGGCATCAGCCTGAAAGAACAGGGCTTCACCAAGGAAGTGGTACCGCCGTACTACGCGGTGAAGGAAGCGGTATTCCCGTTCATCAAGTTCCCGGGCGTGGATACCATCCTGGGGCCGGAAATGAAGTCCACCGGTGAAGTGATGGGCGTTGGCCGCACCTTTGCCGAAGCCTTCGTCAAGAGCCAGCTGGCCGCCGGCGACCGTCTGCCGCGCACCGGCAAGGTGTTCCTGTCGCTGCGTCAGAGCGACAAGGAAGGTGGCGTGGAAGTGGCGCGCGAACTGCAGAAGCTGGGCTTCGGCGTATGCGCCACCCGCGGTACCGCCAAGGCGCTGGCCGAGGCCGGCATCGTGGTGCAGGTCGTCAACAAGGTGAACGAAGGCCGTCCGCACATCGTCGACATGATCAAGAACGGTGAAATCGACGTGCTGGTGAACACCGTGGACGAAAAGCGCCAGGCGATCCAGGACAGCCACGCCATCCGCCGCTCCGCGCTGCAGATGCGCGTGCCGCAGTACACCACCCTGGCCGGTGCCAAGGCAGTGTGCGTGGGCCTGTCGCACGTGGACGATTTCGATGTCTACAGCGTGCAGCAGCTGCACGCCGAAGTGCAGGGTTAAATGGCAATGCCTGCGGCCAACCTTTGAACCGCAGGCAAATACCCGTTACAATTCGCGCTGAAAACATTGTCCGCCAAGCCGCCGTCCTGTACGGCGGCTTGCGCTTTTATCATGGGGCGGCACTGCCCCCGGAGAATACAGAATCATGATCAAGACCCCGCTGACCGTGCGTGGCGCCGAGCTGCTCAAGGCCGAGCTGCAGCGCCTGAAAAGCGTGGAGCGTCCGTCGGTAATCGAGGCTATCGCCGAAGCGCGTTCCCATGGCGATCTGTCCGAAAACGCAGAGTACGATGCCGCCAAGGAGCGCCAGGCGTTCGTGGAAGGCCGTATCGCCGAACTGGAAGGCAAGATTTCCAACGCCCAGATCATCGACCCGAACGACCTGGATGCCGATGGCCGCATCGTGTTTGCCGCCACCGTAAAACTGCTGGATCTGGAAAGCGAAGACGAAGTGACCTACCAGATCGTGGGCGACGATGAAGCCGACATCAAGGACGGCAAGGTATCGATCAATTCGCCGATCGCGCGTGCGCTGATCGGCAAGGAAGCCGGCGATGTGGCCGAAGTGCTGGCACCTGGCGGCATCCGCGAATACGAAATCCTGGACGTACTCTATATCTGAGCGCCGCTTGTAGCGGTGCATGGCCAGTAGGCCGGCAGGGGGGATGCATGAACGGTTTGCGTGAAATTGCCCGCACCTTGTGGATAGGCGGGATGTGGGTGGTAGGCATCATCGTGGCGCCGGTGCTGTTTTCAGCGCTCAACAATGCCACCGCCGGCATGGTGGCTGGCCGCATGTTTGCTGCCATCGCCTGGGTCGGCCTGGTATGCGGCGTGTTCCTGATGGTGGAGCTGGTACTGCGCAACGGCGCCCGCGCACTGAAAAGCGGTCCGTTCTGGCTGCTGGTGGGCATGTTGGTATGCCTCATCATCAACCACTTTGCCGTGACCCCGATCATCGCCGGCCTGAAAGCGCAGATGAACCATGCGGCGGAAGGCCTGTTTGGTGGCGGCTTTGGCACCTGGCATGCCATTTCCAGCCTGATCTACCTGCTGCAGAGCCTGATGGGGCTGATGTACATCCTGAGTAACGATAACTGATACGGTAGCCAGCAAAAAAGCGGTGGCATGCCACCGCTTTTTTCTACATGCAAACCTGGCCGCAGCTTACGGGCGAGCCTTCAGCGCCTTCTTGCTTTTGGGCAGTTCGATCAGCTGCTTGTCGGACGGGCGATACAGTACCAGCAGCTTGCCGATGTGCTGCACCTGGCCGGCGTCAAGCTGGTCGCAGATCTGTTCGTACATCGCCACGCGCGCGTCACGGTCGTCGCCTTGCACGCGAACCTTGATCAGCTCGTGGGCATCCAGGCTGATGGCGATTTCGCGGATAACCGACTCGGTCAGGCCGTTGTTGCCGATCATCACCACCGGGTTGAGCGAGTGGGCCAGACCTTTCAGGTATTGGCGCTGGACAGGGGTCAGTTCGATTTTCATGTATTGCTTCAAGTTTCAGATTAAAAAGCAATTTTACTCGAATTTATCTTAATCCCCAACGGGGATTTTCGATGCAGGAATTCATCATGGCACGCAGTAAAACCAGTAATGCCTGGCTGAAAGAGCACGTCAACGACTCCTATGTGCAGATGGCGCAAAAAGACGGCTACCGTGCCCGTGCCGCCTACAAGCTGCTGGAGATCAACGACAAGGACAAGTTGATTCGTCCTGGCACCGTGTTGGCCGATCTGGGCTCGGCGCCCGGCAGCTGGTCGCAGGTGGCGGCACGCATCGTTGGCGACTCGGGCAAGGTGTTCGCGCTGGACATCCTGCCGATGGACCCGATTCCCGATGTGGCCTTCATCCAGGGTGACTTTCGCGAACAGGAAGTGCTGGATGAGTTTGTCGCCCTGCTGGGCGGACGCGAACTTGACCTTGTAATTTCCGACATGGCGCCCAATATCTCCGGGATGAGCAGTATCGATCAGGCCAGAAGTTTTCACCTGACCGAGCTGGCACTGGAATTTGCTCGTGAGCATTTGAAACCTGGCGGGCACTTTCTCGTCAAAGTGTTCCAGGGGAGTGAGTTCCAATCGTATATGCAGGCCATGCGCGAGTTGTTCACCGAGGTAGTGACGCGCAAACCCAAGGCCTCGCGCGATCGCTCCAGTGAAATCTACCTGCTGGGCAAGGGCCGTCGCTGACAGCCTCGCCTGCCGGGTTTACAATCAGATAACCATCTACCTTGTCAGGGCACATAGGAGCACGCTCTTGTGAACAATATCGGTAAGAACATAGCGATCTGGGTGATCATCGGTCTGGTGTTGATGACCGTATTCAATCAGTTCACCAAACGTCAGGAAACCCAGAACCAGGTCGAGTATTCGCAGTTCATGAGCGATGTCGAAACTGGCAAGGTGCAATCCCTTACCATCGAAGGCAATCCGCTGCGCGGGCAGTGGATTCGCGGCAAACGCAACGACGGCTCCCAGTTCAGCACTTTTGCGCCGCTGGATACCAAGCTGGTGGATGTGCTGATCAACAATAACGTGCGCTTCTCCGCCAAGCCGGAAGAAGAGCCGTCCATGCTGATGAACATCTTCATCAGCTGGTTCCCGATGCTGCTGCTGATCGGCGTGTGGTTCTTCTTCATGCGCCAGATGCAGGGCGGCGGCAAGGGCGGCGCGTTCTCGTTCGGCAAGAGCAAGGCGCGCATGCTGGACCAGGACACCAACACCGTGACCTTTGCCGACGTTGCCGGTTGCGACGAGGCCAAGGAAGAGGTAAAGGAGATCGTCGACTACCTGCGCGACCCCACCAAGTACCAGAGTCTGGGCGGCCGCATTCCGCGCGGCATCCTGCTGTGCGGCTCGCCGGGTACCGGTAAGACGCTGCTGGCCAAGGCCATTGCCGGCGAAGCCAAGGTACCGTTCTTCAGCATCTCTGGTTCCGACTTCGTGGAAATGTTCGTCGGCGTGGGCGCTTCCCGCGTGCGCGACATGTTCGAACAGGCCAAGAAGAACGCGCCGTGCATCATCTTCATCGACGAGATCGACGCGGTTGGCCGCCAGCGTGGCGCCGGCCTGGGCGGCGGCAACGACGAACGCGAACAGACCCTGAACCAGTTGCTGGTGGAGATGGATGGTTTCGAAACCAACCAGACCGTGATCGTGATCGCCGCCACCAACCGTCCGGATGTGCTGGATCCGGCGCTGCAGCGCCCTGGCCGTTTCGACCGCCAGGTGGTGGTGCCGCTGCCGGATATCCGTGGCCGGGAGCAGATCCTGGGCGTACACATGCGCAAGGTGCCTATCGCTGCCGACGTGGATGCGCCGGTAATTGCGCGCGGTACCCCGGGCTTCTCCGGTGCCGACCTCGCCAACCTGGTGAACGAGGCCGCGCTGTTTGCCGCCCGTCGCAACAAGCGGTTGGTGGACATGCTGGACTTCGAATCCGCCAAGGACAAGATCATGATGGGTGCCGAGCGCCGCTCCATGGTGATGTCCGAGGAAGAGAAGAAGAACACCGCCTATCACGAATCCGGCCATGCGGTAGTGGCCAAGCTGCTGCCCAAGTCCGACCCGGTGCACAAGGTAACCATCATCCCGCGCGGTCGTGCGCTGGGGGTGACCATGCAGCTGCCGGAAGAAGACCGCTACGCCTACGATCGTGGCTACCTGCTGGACCGCATCGCCATCCTGTTTGGCGGCCGTATCGCCGAAGAGTTGTTCATGAACCAGATGACCACCGGCGCCAGCAACGACTTCGAGCGTGCCACCCAGATGGCGCGCGACATGGTGACCCGCTACGGCATGTCCGACAAGCTGGGCCCGATGGTGTATGGCGAGAACGAAGGCGAGATTTTCCTCGGCCGTTCGGTAACCACTCACAAGAACCTGTCGGAAGCCACCATGCAGCAGGTGGATCAGGAGATCCGCCGCATCATCGACCAGCAGTACTCGCTGGCGCGTCGTCTGCTGGATGAGAACCGCGACAAGGTAGAGGCGATGACTGCAGCGCTGCTGGAGTGGGAAACCATCGACGCCGAGCAGATCAACGACATCATGGATGGCCGCCCGCCGCGCCCACCCAAGCCGGGTGGCGGTTTTGCCAAGCCGGAGCCGAAGACACCGCCGCCGGCACCTGAGGCCAGCGCCACGCCGGCACAGGAAGTGTAAGCGCCTCTGCGCTTGCCAACACCAAGGCCGCAGCCTTAAGCTGCGGCCTTGTTTTTTTGCTCACGCCGCGCCACTCGACGCGGCATCAGTCCTACGCGGTGCGGCCAACATGCAGCCATTTGTTTGCGGGCGTTTCACGCTCGATCTGACTCGTCCCCTGGTGATGGGGATTCTCAACGTTACCCCCGATTCCTTCTCCGATGGCGGCCGCTTTGACCGGCTGGATGCCGCCCTGGCGCACGCCGAGCAGCTACTGGCAGACGGTGCGGATATTCTCGACATCGGCGGTGAATCCACCCGCCCCGGTGCACCGTTTGTCAGCCCAGAAGAGGAAGAGCAGCGCGTGCTGCCGGTGCTGCGCAAGCTGGCGGGCCTGGGCGTGCCGCTGTCGCTGGACACCCGCCGCACCAGCGTGATGCGCGCGGCGCTGGCAGCCGGTGCCGTGGATCTGATCAACGACGTTTCCGCACTGGAAGACGACGGCGCGCTGCCGCTGGTTGCGGCGGCCCAGGTCGGCATCTGCCTGATGCACAAGCAGGGCAACCCGGACAATATGCAGCACAAGCCCGCCTACCAGGATGTGGTGGAAGAAGTCGGTGATTATCTGGCCCGCCGCGTGGCACTGTGCCGTGAGCATGGCGTGGCAGCCGAGCGCCTGCTGGCCGATCCAGGCTTCGGCTTTGGCAAGACGCTGGAACATAATCTGGCACTGCTGCGCGAACTGCCGCGGCTGGAGGCAATGGCTGGCGTGCCGCTGCTGGTGGGCATGTCGCGCAAATCGATGCTGGGCGCCATTACCGGCGAGCAGCAGCCAGATCAGCGCCTGGGCGCGAGCGTGGCGGCAGCACTGTTGGCCGCGCAGCGTGGCGCCAAAATCATCCGGGTACATGATGTGAAAGCCACCAGCCAGGCCTTGCAGGTGTGGCAGGCGCTGGAAGCAGCCGAATAACTGGCGCGACTGTCCGTCAGCAAGACGCAGGCGGTAGAATGGCCGCCATAACGCGATACAAGAGGCAAACAATGGGCCGCAAATATTTTGGTACCGACGGCGTACGAGGCGAAGTCGGCAAATACCCGATTACCCCGGATTTCGTGCTGCGCCTGGGCTACGCCGCCGGCAAGGTGCTGGTGGATCACGAGCGCCAGGAACACCCGACGGTGATCATCGGCAAGGACACCCGTATCTCCGGCTACATGCTGGAGGCGGCCTTGCAGGCCGGCTTCACTGCCGCCGGCGTCAATGTGCTGCTTACCGGCCCGCTGCCGACCCCGGGCATCGCCTACCTGACGCGCGCACTGCGGCTGTCGGCCGGGGTGATGATCTCCGCCTCGCACAATCCGTATCAGGATAACGGCATCAAGTTCTTCGCCGAGGGTGGCAAGAAGCTGGACGATGCGCTGGAGCTGCAGATCGAGGCAATGCTGGATTCGCCGATGGAAACCAGCCCGTCGCGCGAACTGGGCCGCGCTCGCCGCATCGACGGCGCCGCCGAGCGCTACATTGAATTCTGCAAGAGCACCTTCCCCAACGAGCTGGACCTGAAGGGCCTGAAGCTGGTGGTCGACTGCGCCCATGGTGCTACCTACCACATCGCGCCCAAGGTATTCCATGAGCTGGGTGCCGAGTTGATCACCATCGGCGGCGAGCCGAATGGCTACAACATCAACGATGGCGTGGGCGCTACCCACCCGGAAGCGGTGGCGGCGGCAGTAAAGGCGCATGGCGCCGACTTCGGCATCTCGCTGGATGGCGACGGCGACCGCCTGATGATGGCCGACCGTGATGGCCGCCTGTACGACGGCGACCAGCTGATCTACGTGGTCGCTAAAGCGCGTGCCGCACGAGGCCAGCTGCACGGCGGCGTGGTGGGCACGGTGATGACCAATATGGCGATGGAACTGGCGCTACAGCAGCAGGGCATCGCCTTTGGCCGCGCCAAGGTGGGCGACCGCTACGTGCTGGAAATGCTGCATGCCAACGGCTGGCAGGTGGGGGGCGAGGCTTCCGGCCACATTCTGTGCCTGGACAAGCACAGCACCGGCGATGGCATCATCTCCTGCCTGCAGGTGTTGGCCGCATGCCAGGAGCTGGATCAGGACCTGGCCACCATCTGCAGCGACTGGACACCGTTCCCGCAGACCATGATCAATGTGCGTCTGAACGGCCAGGACTGGCAGAGCACCAGCGCCGCGCGCCACGAAGCCGCCAAGGCGGCACTGTTCGGCCGTGGCCGCGTGGTATTGCGCCCGTCCGGCACCGAGCCGGTGGTACGGGTGATGGTGGAAGCGGACGATGCGGCACTGGCCGCGCACTGGGCCGAAGACATAGCTGCCGCCATTCGTGGCAGCTGATGACGAAAGAACGTTGTCCACAGCAAAAAAGCCGCCGCTGGCGGCTTTTTTGCTGGCAAAACCAATCAGCTAGCGCTGGCGTGGCAAACCGGTTTTTCTTGTGCTGCGGCAAGTTCCTTAAGCTGAGTGCCAGATGCCCTGTGTTATGATGGCTGCCGTTTCAGAACTGCCTCGACGTGCTGGCTGCGGTAGATGCCGGCCTGCGTTGATGCGGCTTCGACCGATCAACGGTTTGCCGGGCTGACATGGATATCCTGCAGATTCTCCTCGATTTGTTCACTGGTTACGGTTATCTGGCTGTTTTCCTCGTGTTGCTGGTATGTGGCTTTGGTGTGCCGATTCCGGAAGATATTACCCTGGTTGCCGGCGGCATCATCTCCGGACTGGGCTACACCAATGTGCACTGGATGTTCGTGGTGGGCATGGCCGGCGTACTGGTTGGCGACGGGCTGATGTTCTTTGCCGGCCGGCTATTCGGGCAGCGTGTACTCCGCTTCCGCCCGGTGGCCAAGGTGATGACGCCGGCACGTTTTGCCGCAGTACAGGAGAAGTTCGCCAAGTATGGCAACTGGGTGCTGTTTGTCGCCCGCTTCCTGCCCGGCCTGCGCACGCCGATCTTCCTGACCGCTGGCCTCACCCGCCGCATCCCCTACTGGCGCTTTCTGCTGATGGATGGCTTCGCCGCACTGATTTCGGTACCGATCTGGGTGTACCTGGGCTATCTTGGCGCCCGTAACCACCAATGGCTGATGTCCATGGTGCATCGCGGTCAGGCGGGCATCCTGATCGTGATCGGCCTGCTGGCGCTGGCGCTGGCCGTGGTATGGTGGCGCAAGCGCCGTGCGGCCCAGCAGCAGTCTTCCTGAGACGCCGACCTGCCCGCCATGAAAAATCCCCGCTAGCTAGCGGGGATTTTTGTTGCTGTACAACGCAGGATCAGTCCACCTGCAACAGCTCCACTTCGAATACCAGAGTGGCGTGCGGCGGAATCACGCCACCGGCGCCACGTGCGCCATAGCCCAGATCGGACGGGATGGTGAGCTTGCGCTTGCCGCCCACTTTCATGCCCTGCACGCCCTGATCCCAACCCTTGATCACGTAGCCGGCACCCAGCGGAAAGCTGAACGGCTGGAAACGGTCCTTGCTGGAGTCGAATTTGCTGCCATCGGTCAGCCAGCCGGTGTAGTGCACGGTCACTTCCTTGCCGGCCAGAGCCTCGTTGCCGTCACCCACGACCAAGTCTTCGATGATCAGTTCTGCCATTGTTATGTCCTCGTTGCTGCGGAGAGTCTTGAGCCGGGCATTTTACCCTGTGTACGGCCTGGCGATAAGCCGAATGTTGTCTTTACAGCTCAATGGCTTATAACGATATGAGTCGCGGTTCCACCACGCTCCGACCAATAAAGGGGACAAACCATGGACATTACTCATCTGCCCAGCCAAGAGCATATCGTTGTCCGGCACGTTGCCGTATCCGAACCCCTGCAATGGCTGAAGCTGGGGTGGCAGGATCTCAAACGCGCGCCGGCCGATGCCATGTTCTATGGCGCAGCCTTTGTGCTGATGGGCTATTTGCTCAATACCTATTTCAACTACGCCCCGGAATACATGATTACCCTGGCGGCGCTATTCCTGCTGGCCGGGCCGTTCATGGCCATCGGCCTTTACGATATCGCCCGCCAGCTGGAAGCCTTCAACGGCGGGCGCATCCGCCTGGCGCACAGCATGGCGGCCTGGCGGGTGAATCTGCCCGGCTTCACGCTGTACGCAGCCTTGCTGGCCGTGATGGTGTTCGGCTGGTTCCGCGTGTCGCTGCTGATGTTCGCGCTGTTCTATGAAGGCAGTGTGCCAACGCTGGAAGTACTGGTGGCCAACGCCTTTACCCAGGAAAACATCGGCTTCCTGGTAGCCTGGTTCGGTACCGGCTTTTTCTTTGCCGCTGCGGTGTTCTCGCTGAGCGTGTGCGCCATCCCGATGCTGCTGGACAAGGAGGTAGACACCATCACCGCCATGGTGATGAGCGTGCAGGCGGTGTACCACAATGTGCTGACGATGCTGATCTGGGCAGCTATCATCGTGGCTCTGACCGCGATCGGGTTTGCCACCCAGTTTGTCGGGCTGCTGCTGATCACCCCGCTGATCGGCCTGTCCAGCTGGCATGCCTATCGCGCCCTGATCACCTACGAGCGCTAAACCTGCCTGCCACATGACCGTACCTGCCATCGTGTTTCTGGACCGGGACAGCCTGCCTGTCCCGGTTCCCGTTTGTAAGCTGCCCCACACCTACCGCGAATACCCGGCCACCAGCCGCGAGCAGATCGTGGCGCACTGTGCCGACGCCGATATCGTCATCACTAACAAAGTACCGTTCGATTCCGCCACCCTGGCCGCATTGCCACGGCTGAAAATGTTGGCCATTGCCGCCACCGGCTACAACCATATCGACCTGGAGACCTGCCGTCGGCAGAACATTGCGGTGGCCAATATCCAGCACTATGGTGACAGCACCGTGGCCGAGCATGCCTTCATGCTGATGATGGCGCTGATGCGCAATCTGCCTGCCTACCAGCGCGATGTGGCTGCCGGCGTGTGGCAGAACGCCGCTCAGTTCTGTCACTTCGGTGCGCCGATCCGCGATCTGCAAGGCGCCACCCTGGGCATTTTCGGTAGTGGCGGTATCGGCCAGGCCATGGCTGCGCGCGCGCGTGCCTTCGGCATGCGGGTGCAGTTCGGCGAGCGCAAGGGGGCGGAGATGGTGCGCGACGGCTACGTATCGTTTGACGAACTGCTGGCCACCTCCGACGTGATCTCCCTGCACTGCCCGCTCAACGACAGCACCCGCAAGCTGATCGGTGAACGTGAACTGCAGAAAATGAAACCAGGCGCCGTGCTGGTGAATACCGCGCGTGGCGGGCTGGTGGACGAGGACGCGCTGGTAGCGGCGCTGAAATACGGCCAGCTGGGCGGGGCAGGCTTCGATGTGCTGTCGGTGGAGCCGCCACGTGATGGCAACCCGCTGCTGAAAGCACGGCTGCCGCACCTGATTGTCACCCCGCATGTCGGCTGGGCCAGTCGCGAGGCAATGGACAGGTTGGCCGCACAGCTGATCGCCAATATCGAAGCCTTCCTGCAGGGCGAGCGCCAGCACCGGCTGGATTGACCACGGCCAGACCGGCATGCGGCTTGCAAAAGCCAGGGTGCTTGACCATAACAAAGGGACCGACGTAACGGTCCCTTTGTTGTTACTACTGCCAAGCCGGGCTTAGTCGTCCATATCCTTCAGATTCAGGCGGCGTTCGTGCTCCGGGTCCAGGCCCAGCTTGCCGCGCAGACAGGAGAGGTACACGTTGACGTCCGGCCCGCCGCCATAGCGCTGCGCCTGCCAGATCATCTCGCCCAGGCAGTCGATCACGTCATGCTGTGCATCGTGCTCGTTACCGTGCTTGATCAGCAGCTGCTGGTACAGCTCGCGAATGCCGAAGGGCTGGTCGATGGACAATTGCTCTTCCACTGCCAGGTGCATGCTCATGTGCATGAAGGGGTTGGTTTCGCCCTGCTCCGGCAGCCATTCACGCTCGCCGTACTGTTCGGGGCGATCCAGTATGGCGTGGTATTCAGGGTGGGCGGCAATCACGCTGGCCAGCAGTTTTTCCAGGTCACTCAGCGGGTGACCGGCTTGCTGCTTTTTCCAGGTGTCGAAGAAAAATCGGCGGGCATCCTGCCGGCTGGGTGCAAACATATAGTTGACTGAATAACTCGGAAAATCAGCATTATACGAGGGCTAATCCACCATGACCACGCTTGCCAACTTCACGGCCAACCTGGGTGATGGCCGACCGCAGCCGCTGGCTGACTATGTCGGTCAGGTGGTGCTGATCGTCAACACCGCCAGCGAATGTGGCTATACCCGCCAGTACACCGGCCTGCAGGAACTGCAACAACTGCTGGCGCCGCGCGGCTTCACCATACTGGCGTTCCCCTGCAACCAGTTTGGCGGCCAGGAACCTGGCAGTGCCGAGGAGATCGCCGCCTTCTGTCACAGCAAGTTCGGTGTGGGTTTCCCGCTGTTTGCCAAGGGCGATGTCAACGGCGCGGCGGCCAGCCCGCTGTGGCAATGGCTGACCGGCGCGGCCAACGGCCACCCGCATCCGGTTAAATGGAACTTCACCAAGTTCCTGATCGACCGCAAGGGTCGGCTGGTAAAGCGCTACGAGCCAGCGGCCGAGCCGCACGAACTGCTGCCGGATATCGAGACGCTGCTGCAAGCCGGCGGCTGAGACAACAATGCAAACGGCCAGCCGCAAAGGTTGGCCGCAGGCTGCAGACAAATTATTCATTTACGCGTCACCGGCCCCGGCAAAGCCGGGCCGCTCCAGCTAAGCGCTAGTGTCGGCAGCCTTTCTGCTTGAAAAACAAAGGCCTCCCGCGTAGCGGAAGGCCTTTGTCAATACGCTTCTGCCAACCGCAAAGGTTGGCCGCAAGGTGCGACAGGAACGGGAGCCGGTTTACTTGCGGGTGAACACGATATCCCACACCCCATGCCCCAGGCGGATGCCGCGTGCCTCGAACTTGGTCAATGGCCGGTAGTCCGGACGCGGCGCATAGCCGTCGGCACTGTTCTGCAGTTCGACATTGTTGCTGAACACTTCCATGATCTGGATCGCGTAGTCTTCCCAGTCGGTAGCCGCGTGCAGATAGCCACCCGGTTTGATCTTCTTCACCAGCTTCTCGATGAACGGCGCCTGGATCAGACGGCGCTTGTTGTGGCGCTTCTTGTGCCACGGATCGGGGAAGAAGATGTGCACACCGTCCAGGCAGGCATCGGGCAGCATATGGTCCATCACCTCCACCGCGTCATGGCGGATCAAGCGCAGATTGCCCAAGTTCTGCTCGGCAATCAGCTTGAACAGATTGCCCACGCCAGGCGAATGCACCTCGATGCCCAGATAGTCGTTCTGCGGGTTGGCGGCGGCGATCTCGGCGGTGGCGGTACCCATGCCGAAGCCGATTTCCAGGATCTTTGGCGCTTCACGGCCGAACGCCTGCGTCAGATCCAGCGGCTGCGGCTGGTACTCGATGCCCCAGCGTGGCATGCCTTCATCGATGGCGCGTTGCTGCGAGGCAGTCAGATGGCCCTGGCGCAGCACAAAGCTGCGGATGGCGCGGTTGAAGGCCGGATTTTCCATATGGCTTACTCAAAACGGCAAAAAGATCGCGATGTTACCGAAACTTGTCGCCGGCGGGTAGGGCTGCAAGCATGCGGCCAACCTGCCAATCAGCCACGCAGTTCGCGCAGCAGGATATCCACGCAGGGATAGCGCAGACAGCCCGCCAGCTCGCGCAGCAGGCGGGCATTGCTCAGGCGGCGGGATTCGGCCAGGAACGACCACAGCGCCGGCGAGACCTGCGCCCGTACCTGCTCACGCGGCAGGCGTGGCAGCCGCGGGTAACCCAGAGTATCGGCCAGCCGGTCGTACCAGTCGCCCACCGCCAGCGGCTGGCTGTCGCAAGCGTTGTAGACGCGGATGCCGCCACGCGTCTGGCGCAGGGCTGCGGCGCACAAGCGAGCCAGGTCGTCGGCATGAATATGGTTGCTGATGCTGTCTTCGGCGGCATCGATCAGCGGTGTCTGGCTGGCGAAACGCGACAGCGGTAGACGGTTGGCCGCATAGATGCCCGGTGCGCGCAGGATGGTCAGCGCACAGCCATGCAGCATGGCAAAGGCGCGCAACTGGCGCTCGGCATCGACGCGGCGCCGTGCCCGCGGCGACTGCGGTGCCAACGGGCTACTCTCATTCAGCCAGCCGCCGGCAGCATTGCCGTACACCCCGCTGGTGCTGATGTACACAAAACGCTGTGGTAGACTCGGCGTTTTTGCCAGCTGCGACAATACCTTGCGCAATCTGGGGTCATGCAGGCCGCTTTCCGGCGGTGGCGCGGTGTACAGCACGGCGTCGGCCAGCGCGGCGATACGCCGCAGACTGCTGACATCGTCCAGGTCGGCCAGCAGAGGCACCGCGCCCTGCGCGCGCCACTCGGCAGCCTTTTCCGCGCTGCGTACCAGCGCCAGCACGCGCCAGTGGCCGCGCAGCAGCGGCAAGGTACGGCGGGCGATATCGCCGGCGCCAATGATGAGCAAGGTTCGCATAGCGGTCATTCTATCGATAGGACAGCTGGAAAGCAGGAGCTTTTCGAGCTGTCCGGTAGTTTAAGGGAACAAAATGACGTGTCAGGTAAAGGTGCTGCCCAGCGGCCATTCCTTTGGCGTGGAAGCGCACGAAACCATCCTGGAAGCGGCGCTGCGCCAGAACATCGGCCTGCCTTACGGCTGCCGTGACGGCGCCTGCGGTGCCTGCAAGGGTAAGGTAGTAGACGGCGATGTAGAGCATGGTGGTGCGCAGGAGAAGGCGCTATCCGCGGCGGATCGCGCCCAGGGCTTGGCACTGTTCTGCTGCGCCAAGCCCAAGGGCGACATTACCATCGAGGCGCGCGAACTGGCCGGTATCGGTGACATCCAGATCAAGACCCTGCCATGTCGCGTGGAGCAGATCGAGAAGATTCACGACGTAGCCGTGCTCAAGCTCAAATTGCCGGTATCCGAACGCCTGCAGTTCATGGCTGGCCAGTACATCGACATCCTGATGAAGGATGGCAAGAAGCGCAGTTTCTCCATCGCCAATGCCCCACACGACGACGCCTACATCGAGCTGCACGTGCGCCACCAACCGGGCGGCTCCTTCTCCGACTACGTGTTCAGCGCGATGAAGGAAAAGGAAATCATGCGCTTCAAGGGCCCGCTGGGTTCTTTCTTCCTGCGCGAGGATTCCGACAAGCCGGCGATCATGCTGGCCAGCGGCACCGGTTTTGCGCCGATCAAGGGCATCATCGAGCACGCCATTCATCACGGCATCACCCGCCCCATCGTGTTCTACTGGGGAGCCCGCACCCCGGCCGACCTGTACATGGCCGAGCTGGCCGCCAAGTGGCAGGCCGAGCACAGCAATATCACCTTCATCCCGGTGGTATCGGACGCCTTGCCTGAGCACAACTGGCTTGGCCGCACCGGCTTCGTGCACCAGGCGGTGCTGGACGACTTCGACTCGCTGGCCGGCTACCAGGTGTATGCCTGCGGCGCGCCCATCATGGTGGAAGCCGCACACAAGAGCTTTATCAACGACCGTGCGCTGCCAGAGGAGGAGTTTTTCTCTGATGCCTTCTTCCTGTCCAAGGACATGAGCGGCAACAAGTAAGTCAAGGCAAGCCCGCCTGCCCAATGTAACAATGCCGTTCACCCTCGCGGGTGAACGGCATTGTTGTTTTCGGGCCGCTCATGCAGCCAGGGTTGGCCGCAGGCTATAGCTGCTCCAGTTCCCGCATCGGGTCATCGCCGGAAACTGGCACACGGTAACTTTCATCCGCCCACTGCCCCAGGTCGATCAGGCGGCAGCGCTCGCTGCAAAACGGGCGATACGGACTCTGCGGCCCCCATGCCACCGGCTGGCGGCATTGCGGGCAGGCTACGATCTTGTCGGTACTCATGCTCAGAACTTGCAATAGGTCAGGGTGAAATCAACATCCTGCTCAACCTGGCGGGCGCGTACCTCGCCGGTGCCGGCATGGATGAAACGCACGTTGAGTGCATACTTGTTGGCGGAAATCTCCGGTACGATCTGCAGGCCGTCATCGTAGGTCACGCGGATCAGCTGCACCACCTTGCCACCGGACATCTGCTGGAAGGCACCATGACGGGCCGTGTACTGGTAGCTCTTGCCGCTATCACGCAGCAGTTTCAACAGCACCGTGGCGGCACGCGATGTTGGCATCAACGGCGCCGCCCAGCGCAACAGGTCGACCCGGCGCGCCTCGGTATCGCGCTGCAACCACAGGTGATAGGACGGCAGATCGAACGGGCAGGTGCCACCGGGAATCACCGAGCGCTGCTTGATGCCCATCAGCCATTCGTTCTCGCGCAGATGCTGGCCAAACTTGCCACTGATTTCCAGCAGGCTGCTGGCGGTGTGCTCGATTTCCTCCAGCACCGCGTCCAGCGCATCCTGTGCGATCACCGGATTGTCACGCAGCGCTTCCAGCGCCAGCTTTTGCCGCTCCAGCTCTTGCAGCAGATCGGACTTGAGTTCGGTACGCCCAGCCGCCTCCAGCACTTCAAACAGCGACATCAGCGCCGCATGATGGCAATTGGCCTCATCCTGCGCGATGAAGAACACCAGCCGCTGGTACACCTGCTCCAGGCGCAGCAGGGTGCGAGTGCGTTCGGTAATGGGAAACTCGAAACAGGTCACGACGGGTATCCGTTGGTTCGTCACGTCAAGCCTGGGCCGGCAGGCCAAAGCAGGCTAGATAATAGCGGTGTTTGTCATGGACTTGAAGCGCCAATGCAGCCTCATCGCCACTATTGTCGATGACATCGTCCGCCAGCTGCTGGCGCTGCGCCCGTGGCATCTGCGCCGCCATGATGGCAGCCACCTGCGACGCATCCAGCCCGCTGCGTGCCATCACCCGCTGCCGCTGCACCTCTTCGGCACAATCCACCAGCAAGCTGCGCTGGATCACGCCATCGAACAAGCGGGTTTCAAACAACAGCGGCACGCCCAGCAACACATAAGGCGCCTGCAGGGCTGACAGCTGGCGCAGGCTCTGCTCGCGGATCATCGGGTGCAGGATGGCCTCCAGCCGATGACGCTCTGCAGGGTCGGCGAATACGCGGGTGCGCATCACTGCACGATTCATGGCTCCATCAGCAGTGATGGCATCGTCACCAAACGCAGCCCGGATGGCGGCAATCGCCGCGCCATCCGGTGCCGTCAGCTGGTGCGCAATGGCATCGGTATCCACGCAGGGGATACCCAGCCCGGCAAACAGTTTCTCTACCGTGGACTTGCCGGCGCCGATGCCGCCGGTGAGGCCGACAACCGGGCTAGGCACCCAGATACCAAGCCACGATCGGCTTGCCCCACAGGAAGGCGATCAGCCCGGCTGCCGCCAGATACGGGCCGAACGGCATAGGCTGCGCACTACCCTGCTTGCCCCTGGCCAGCAACGCGATACCGACAATCGCCCCCACCAACGACGACAACAGGATGATCAGCGGAATCATCTGCCACCCCAGCCAGGCCCCCAATGCGGCCAACAGCTTGAAATCGCCGTAGCCCATGCCCTCCTTGCCGGTAGCCAGCTTGAACAGCCAGTACACGCCCCACAGCACCAGGTAACCGACAACCGCGCCAAGCACCGCCTGCTCCAGCGGTACGTGGCCATTGTCCAGATTGAACAGCAACCCAGCCCACAGCAAGGGATAGGTCAGATCGTCCGGCAACAACTGGGTAGCGGCATCGATTGCCGCCAGCACCAGCAGCGTCAGGGCAAAGCCGCTGGCCCACAGCCAGTAACCACCCAGGCCCCAGCGCCAGGCTAGGCCAGCCAGCAACAGGCCGGACACCAGCTCCACCAGCGGGTAGCGCCAGGCAATGGCACCACCGCAACTGGCACAGCGGCCACGCTGCAGCAGGAAGCTCAGCACGGGAATATTCTGCCAGGCACGGATCGGCGCCTGGCAATGCACGCAGGCAGACGGCGGGTAGAACAGGTTGTAGCGAGGTTGCTCTCCGGCGTCACCACCCTGCAGCGAGGTGCATTCGGCCAACCATTGCCGCTCCATCATCTTGGGCAGGCGATGTATCACCACATTCAGGAAACTGCCGATCAGCAGGCCCAGCAGCATGGCCAGCGCGATCTGCATGCCGGCAGGCAGAGTTGTCACAGCATCCAGCATCAGCCCACCACCTGACCCATCTTGAAAATCGGCATGTACATGGCCACCACCAGGCCGCCAATCAGCACGCCAAGGATGATCATGATCATCGGTTCCAGCAGGCTGGACAGCGAGGCCACCGCATTGTCGACTTCCTCTTCATAGAAGTCGGCAATCTTGTCCAGCATGTCATCCAGTGCACCGGACTCCTCGCCAATGGCGGTCATCTGCAACACCATATTGGGAAACAGGTTGCTGCGCTGCATCGAGGCATTCAGCGTCGAACCGGTGGTTACCTCGGTCTGGATCACCTTGGTGGCATCGGCGTACACCTTGTTGCCGGCCGCCCCACCTACCGAATCCAGCGCCTCCACCAGCGGTACGCCGGCGGTAAACATGGTAGACAAGGTGCGGCACCAGCGGGCGATGGTGGCCTTGCGCACCACATCGCCGATCACCGGCACTTTCAGAATCAGGCGATCCAGCCCGTCCTGCATCTTTTGCGAGCGCTTGTAGGAATACGCCACGCCCCAGATGGTGCCAAACAGGCTGCCAAAGATCATCCACCAGTACTCGACGAATACGTCGGACATGGCGATCACGATCAGCGTTGGCGTGGGCAGCTCGGCACCAAAGCTGGAAAACAGCTCCTTGAACGCCGGAATCACATAAATCAGGATCACCGCGGTAATCACAAAGGCAGTAGCGATAATCGCCGCCGGGTACACCAGCGCCGACTTGATCTTGCCCTTGATGGCCAGAATTTTTTCCTTGTACATGGCCAGTTTTTCCAGCAGCGCATCCAGCACACCACCGGTCTCACCGGCAGCGATCAGGTTGCAGAACAGGCCGTCAAAGTACAGCGGATACTTGCGGAAAGCATCCGCCAGGCTGCTACCCGCCTCCACCTCGGCACGCACATCCAGCAGGATGCGGGTAAACAGCGCATTGCTATGCCCCTTGGCAGCAATATCGAATGCCTGCAGCAGTGGCACACCAGCCTTCATCATGCTGGCCAGCTGACGGGTAAACAGCGCTACATCCTTTTCGGTAACCTTCTGCCCGAACTTCACCTTGCGCTTGCTTACCTTGGTGACATTCAGACCCTGGCGGCGCAACTGCGCCTTGGCCACCACTTCGGACTCGGCGCGGATCTCGCCACGTATCGCCTTGCCGGTACGGTCCTTGCCTTCCCACGTCCAGATATGTACTTCCGGCTTCTTGCCTACAGCTCCGGCCATTGTCTTTCCCCGTCGGCTTATTCGTTGGTTACTGCTTCAATTTCCTGCAGGGAGGTAATACCGCGCATCACCTTGAGCAGGCCGGCCCGCCGAAGCTCCACCATACCCTCCGCCCGTGCCAGGTCGGCAATCTGCACCGCATTGCCGTCACTCATGATCAGACGGATCATCGCCTCGGTAATCGGCATGATTTCATAAATACCGGTACGACCTTTATAGCCGGAACCCTTGCAGTGGTCACATCCAACCGGACCGTAAGGCGTCCAGCTGCCATCCAGCTCCTCTGCGCGGAAGCCGGCGCGCAGCAGCGCCTTTTCCGGTATCTCCACCGGCTGCTTGCATTGCGGACACAGCCGGCGCGCCAGACGCTGCGCCATGATCAGCAATACCGAGCTGGCAATGTTGAACGGCGCCACGCCCATGTTCAGCAAACGGTTCAGCGTGGCCGGTGCATTATTGGTATGCAAGGTGGAAAACACCAGGTGACCGGTCTGTGCGGCCTTGATGGCGATGTCTGCGGTCTCGAAGTCGCGAATCTCACCCACCATGATGATGTCCGGATCCTGACGCAGAAAGGCTCGCAGCGCCGAGGCAAATGTCAGCCCGGCCTTCTCGTTGACGTTGACCTGGTTGATGCCCGGCAGGTTGATTTCCACCGGGTCTTCCGCGGTGGAAATATTACTGTCCGGCTTGTTCAGGATATTCAGGCAGGTATACAGCGACACCGTCTTGCCGCTACCGGTCGGGCCGGTCACCAGCACCATGCCATAAGGGCGGGCAATGGCCTGCAGCAGCATTTCCTTCTGCTCCGGCTCGAAGCCCAGTTGCTCGACATCCAGCGATGCGGCGGACGAATCCAGGATACGCATCACGATCTTTTCACCGTAAAGCGTCGGCAAAGTGCTGACCCGGAAATCCACGGCCTTGTTCTTCGATAGCACCAGCTTCAAGCGGCCATCCTGCGGCACCCGCTTTTCCGAGATGTCCATCTTGGACACCACCTTGATACGCGATGCCAGCTTTTCCTTAATTGCCAGTGGCGGTTGCGCCACCTCTTTCAACACCCCGTCAATACGGTAACGGATGCGATAAAACTTTTCGTAGGGTTCAAAGTGAATATCGGAGGCCCCACCGGTAATGGCATCCACCATCAGCTTGTTGACAAAGCGCACCACCGGCGCGTCATCTACATCCGGCAACGCATCGCCAGCAGGCGGAGCATCGGCATCCGCAATTTCCAGTTCGCCGAACTCTTCTGCCGCCAGGTTGTTGATGGCCGACATGCTGCTCTCTGCTAACCGCCCCACCAGTGCGCCCAGCTTGTCGTCTTCCACCACCACGCACTCGACCGTCAGCCCGGTCTTGAAGGTAATCGCATGCAGTGCACTGGACTGCGTCGGATCCGACACCGCCACGAACAGCCGGTTGCCACGACGGTACAAGGGCAGTAGGCGGTTGGCGGCGATGAAATCGGCATCCAGCAGGCCACGCGGCACCGCATCCTGCTGGTGGCGGCTCAAATCGTACAACGGCAAGCCAAAGGTGTTGGCCGCAAACTGCGCCAACTCCAGTGCCGACATCTTCTTGCTCTGTACCAGCTGCTCGGCAAAAGAAATGCCACCTGTCTGCGCCAACTTGACGATGCTCTCCGCATCACTGGCCAGCAACAGCTCATTCTGCACCAATGCCCTGCTCAAGCCGGATATGGCCATAGTCTCCATACGATTACCTGCCACTTGCATGAATTGCATTCGCTAACGGTTATAGCGGCATATTAACGGCTGACACAGTTTTGGCAATGCCCGCCAACATCTGGCTGCAATAAAAAAAGGCTGCCGAAGCAGCCTTTTTCACAACTGAACCAATCATCAAGTGATGATTAGAACTTGTGGTACAGGTAGGTAGCGAAGCCACGTACGTCGTTGTCGGAACCACGACGATCTTCCTTGGACCATTCAACACCAACGTTGGTGCGCTTGGACAGAGCGTAGTCAGCACCCAGAGTGTAGTTCTTGTAACCGTCTTCGTTGTTCACGCCGTCGGTCTTGGAGTCAGACTGCTTGTACCAGCCAGCGATCAGGGTAGCTGCGCCCAGGCTGTAGGAACCGCTCACAGCAACAGCGTGCTGCTTGGTGGAGGAGGAAGCGGACTCGTAGGACTTGTTCCAAGCGTAGCCAACGTTCAGGCCGAAGTCACCGAAAGAACCAGCAGCGTTGATTTCCTGAGCGCGGTCAGTCTTGGTGGTGGACTGGTTCTTGGTGAAGTTACCAGCGTAAGCCACGGTGAACATATCGTTCACAACGTACTTGGCGGCCAGAGCGGTTGCGTACTGGGTACCCAGAACGGTATCGCCGTCCATTTCGTTGTTATCAGCGGTCTTCATGCCGTGGGAAATAGCGGCAGTCAGGCCACCGAAGGTCGGTGCTACGTAGGTGATACCGTCTTTCAGACGCTTACGGCTGGACTTGTAGATAGCGTCGCTAGTGGTAGTGGTGTGCACGCCGAATACGGTCGGCAGGTCAGCCAGGCCGGCTGCGCCGATTTCACGTACGGCGTTGTCGGTACCACCCAGCTGTACGCGACCGAAACCACCGGCCAGACCCATGTAGGTTTCGTAGTTAGTGTCAGCCTGGGCGCGGTTGTCGGTATTGAATACGTGGCTGTACTTCCAGATAGCCTTCAGGCCGTTACCCAGATCTTCGGAACCGGAGAAGTCAACTTCGCCTTCCTGGCTGGTCATGTCATTAACGGAACCAGCATTGCCGGTTTTAACGTTGGTAACAGCCACGCCTACCAGGCCGGAGATGGTTACGTCAGCCATTGCAACTGCCGGCAGGGCAGCCAGGGTAGCCAGAACGATCAGCTTTTTCATGTGTGTTCCTTTCAGAGGTCACGAAGGTTGCCCGTGGATTTTTCCGGAGCCGAAGCTCCAGCAGGGCTGTTCAGACCACCGGCATTCCGGCGGTATCTGCAGCGGACTATAAACGTGACGTTGTAAAAAAACAAATCGACGCCCATAAAAACGCAATGACAAGTAAAGCAAACAAATGTAAGTTGTTGTTTTTTAAGTTTTTCACTGCAAAAACAACACTGTTGCCCCTGAGCAACAAACAAGCCACTACCCGCTGATTCGTTGCGATAGCACGACAGATTGTCTGCTGCCGTGGCCAGACAAACAACAGCGAGAACAAGCTGAGCGCGGCCAAGGAAGTAAGCTGGAGCGGCAGCGCCCAAGAGGAAAAGTCAAGAACTACGGCCGGCACTGCGGTCAGCGCCGCAAAGACACTTGCCAGTGTCCTTTACAGACAGTTCGATATGCCGGGATGACGAACGCAACAGTCAGGCAGCTCAGCTTTAACGCGGCAAAACTGCAGTGCTGTTGCAAAAGACAGGGGATGGGTATGGCGAGTGATGCAGCAATCAACGCCAGCGACTCTCGTATCAGCAGGCGGGCAGACTCAGCCCTGCAAGACCAGAACACATTGGCCGCATAACTGGAACACAATCAAATTCTCGAAACTGATCAAGCAGAACATGCGGGGACAGCAAGACGCAAAAAAGGCTGCCGAGGCAGCCTTTTCACAGCAAGTGCTTCTGGTAATTAGAACTTGTGGTACAGGTAGCTAGCTACGCCACGAACATCGGCAACCGACCCGCGGTAGTCAGCTTTCGCCCACTCGACACCGACATTGGTACGCTTGGACAGGGAGTAATCCACGCCCACGCTGTAGTTCTTGTAGCCATCCAGAACCCGCGCGCCAGTTTCTTTCTTGCCGTCCGACTGCTTGTACCAGCCAACGATCAGCTTGGTTGCCCCCAGCGTGTAAGAACCACTAACAGCTACAGCCCGGCGCTTCTCATAGTTAACGGCACTCGAATAGTCCTTGTTCCAGGCATAGCCAAGATTTACCCCGAAATCGCCAAAAGCGGCAGCAGCGTTTACTTCCTGATCACGATCAGTCTTCCCACTTACCTGCTTCTTGGTGAAGTTGCCGGAGTAAGCCACGGTCAGCATGTCGTTAACGGCATACAAAGCCGCCACGTTGTTGGCATGGCCCATGCCATTATCCGCAGACTTCATGGCATGGGAGAACGCCAGGGTCAAATTGCCGAAATTCGGCGCTACGTAGGTAATACCATCCTTCAGACGCTGACGAGTGGACTTGTAAATGGCATTCTGACCAGAAACCTTATGCACCCCAAATACCGTCGGCAGGTCCGCTAGACCTACAGCACTGATCTCACGTGCTGCATTATCGGTTCCACCCAATTGAATACGGCCAAACTCACCTGACAAACCAATGTAGGTTTCCAGATTCTCATCTGCCGGAGCCCGGTTATCTGTATTGAACTGGTGGCTGTATTTCCAGATAGCATTCAGACCATTGCCCAGTTTCTCAGAACCAGCAAAGTCGATTTCACCTTCCTGGCTACCCATGTCGTTCGCGGAACCAGCATGTCCCAACTTAACGTTTTGAACATTTACACCTACCAAACCAGAGATGGTAACGTCCGCCAGTGCAACTGCCGGCAGCGCGGCCAGGGTAGCCAGTACGATCAATTTCTTCATGTTTAATCCTTTCAGAGGTCGCGAAAGTAGCCCGTGTTCAAGTGGCCAGTGGTTAACACCCCAGCCGGGGCTTTCCAGACCACCGTCATCGCGGTGATGTCTGTTCGGGACGATAAAAGGTGTGTTGCAAAATAAAAAATCACCAACTGTCAACAAAATGCCAATGCAATGCATCCATTTGATTTAAATGGTTTTTTTAACAAAAGCACCAATCGTTAACTAGAGTAAAATGCAACACGCCCCACCGCATCGTTGCATTCACACCACGGATTTTCTCCGCATGTCACATCCAGCTGCCCTTATGTGGTTTCGGCGCGACTTGCGCGCCACAGACAACACTGCGCTGTACCAGGCGCTGCAATCCAGTCCGCAAGTCCATTGTGTATTTGTGCTCGACAGCAACATCCTGCAGCAGCTTCCTGCCGATGATCGGCGACTGGCCTTCATCCACTCGGCTCTGGCGGAGTTGGATACCTCCCTGCGCCAGCATGGCGGCAGCTTACGCGTGTTGCATGGCGACCCGGCAACGGTGATTCCACAGTTGGCTCGTGAGTTGAACTGCCAGCAGGTGTTCTGCAACCGGGACTACGAGCCGTATGCCCGCCAGCGCGATGCACAGGTAGCCGCCAGCCTCACAGCGGAGGGGCGCAGCCTGCACTGTTGCAAGGATCAGGTGATTTTTGAATGTGACGAGATCCTGACTGGCCAGGGCAAGCCATATACCATGTTCACGCCTTATATGAAGGCCTGGCGCAAACGCTTCTCTGCCCTACTGGCCGAGCCGGTACCAGCACCGTTGCAAGGCGCTATTGCTACGGTGCCGGCGGCACAGCAACTTCCGCCGCTCGCCGACATCGGTTTTGCCGGCGCAAGTCTTGAAGGCTTGAAAGTCGCCACCGGTCGCAGCGGTGCACTGGACTTGCTGCAAGATTTTGGCCGGCGTCTCAAGCATTACCGCAGCTGCCGCGACTTCCCGGCGATAAAAGGTGTGTCCTATCTGTCTGCACACCTGCGCTTTGGCACCCTGTCGGTGCGCGAGGCGGTGACACTGGCGCTGGCGGATGGCAGCGATGGCGCCGAGTGCTGGCTGAACGAGCTGATCTGGCGCGAGTTTTACCAGCAGTTGCTATGGCACTTTCCGCAGGTGGCCGAAACCAGTTTCAAGGAGGTGTACCGCGATTTGGCGTTTCCAGGCGAGGACGCCTGGTTTGCGGCCTGGTGCGAGGGGCGCACCGGCTACCCCATTGTGGATGCCGCCATGCGGCAGCTGAATCACAGTGGCTATATGCATAACCGCCTGCGCATGATCGTGGCCAGCTTTCTGGTGAAGGACTTGCTGATCGACTGGCGACGCGGCGAGGCCTATTTTGCCGCCAAGCTGCTGGACTTTGACCTTGCGGCCAACAACGGCGGCTGGCAGTGGGCGGCGTCCACCGGTTGCGATGCCCAGCCCTACTTCCGCATTTTCAACCCGGTGACCCAGTCGGAGAAATTCGACCCGGAAGGCAAGTTCATTCGCCGTTATGTGCCGGAGCTTGCCATGCTGGACAACAAGGCGATTCATGCGCCTTGGCTGGCAAAGTCGCTGCCGGCCGGTTTCCGGCTGGGACAGGACTACCCGGAGCCCATCGTCGACCACGCACAACAGCGCGAGTTGGCGCTGGCGTTGTTTGGCCGCACCCCCTAACCCGAAAAACAACAGCCGCCTGCATGGACGGCTGTCGATATAAGCAGTCGGGTTTACAGGCCAAGTCGTTGCCACACAGTGGAAACAATGCCTGCCTGATTGAGGGTATAAAAGTGCAGCCCTGGCGCACCATTGGCGAGCAAGCGGTCGCACAGCTCGGTCACCACATCCAGACCCAGCGCGCGGATCGACGCGGTGTCGTCCATATAGGCCTGCATGCGCAGCCGTAGCCAGCGCGGCACTTCTGCACCACACATGTCGGAGAAGCGGCACAGCTGACCAAAGTTGGCAATCGGCATGATGCCCGGCACGATGGGCACATCCACTCCGCGCGACTGCACTTCGTCCACGAAGCGGAAATAGGAATCGGCGTTGAAGAAGTACTGCGTCATCGCCGAGTTGGCGCCGGCTTTCACCTTGCGCACGAAATTGTTCATGTCGTCTTCGGCAGAGCGCGCCTGCGGATGGAACTCCGGATACGCCGCCACTTCGATATGGAAGTGGTCGCCGTGTTCTTCGCGGATGAAGGACACCAGTTCGTTGGCGTAGCGAAACTCTCCCGCCTCCACCATGCCGGACGGCATGTCGCCACGCAGCGCCACGATATGGCGGATGCCGTGGTTACGGTATTCATTGAGGATGGCGCGGATATTGTCGCGGGTGGAGCCGATGCAGGATAGATGCGGTGCTGCGGCATGGCCCTCGTTACGGATCTCCAGCACCGTGGCCAGCGTGCCTTCACGGGTGGTGCCGCCGGCACCGAAGGTAACGGAGAAGAATTCCGGCTTGAATTGCGCCAGCTGCTGGCGGGTAGTACGCAGCTTGCTCATCCCCTCGGCCGAGCGCGGCGGAAAGAATTCGAAGCTGAAAGTCTGTTTGCGTTCTGTCATGGCAATTCTGCTCGCTGTGTTCTGGATTCCCTGGGGCGCACCGGTCTGTGCCGCATGTCGCCTTGCGGCCAACCTTGGCCGCAAAAAAGCGGGCAGGAGATTCTAGCTGCCTGCCCGCTTTTTACCGACATCAGATATCAATAACGATAGTGTGCCGGCTTATATGGGCCTTCTTTCGGCACGCTGATGTAGGCGGCCTGTTGGTCGGAGAGCTCGGTGAGGCGAGCGCCGATGCGTTCCAGGTGCAGACGTGCCACCTTCTCGTCCAGGTGCTTCGGCAGTACGTAGACTTTTTTGCCGTACTGGCTGCCGTTGGCGAAGATTTCGATCTGCGCCAGCACCTGGTTGGTGAAGGAGTTGGACATCACGAAACTCGGGTGGCCGGTGGCGCAGCCCAGGTTCACCAGACGGCCTTCGGCCAGCAGGATAATGCGCTTGCCGTCTGGGAAGATAATGTGATCCACCTGCGGCTTGATGTTTTCCCACTGGTACTGGCGCAGCGAGGCAACTTCGATCTCGCTGTCGAAGTGACCGATATTGCACACGATGGCGTTGTTGCGCATGCGCTTCATGTGCTCATGCGTGATTACGCCCACGTTGCCGGTGGTGGTAACAAAGATGTCGGCCTGGTCGGCCACTTCATCCATGCGTACCACGCGGTAGCCTTCCATCGCCGCCTGCAGCGCGCAGATCGGGTCGATTTCGGTAACCCACACGGTAGCGCCCAGGCCACGCAGGCTCTGTGCACAACCCTTGCCCACATCGCCGTAACCCAGCACTACCGCTACCTTGCCAGCGATCATCACGTCGGTGGCGCGCTTGATGCCGTCCACCAGCGACTCGCGGCAGCCGTACAGGTTGTCGAACTTGGACTTGGTTACCGAGTCGTTGACGTTGAATGCTGGGAACGGCAGCGCGCCGTCTTTCTCCAGCTGATACAGACGATGTACGCCGGTGGTGGTTTCCTCGGTCACGCCGCGGATATGCTGCAGGCGCTTGGAGTACCACTGCGGGTCGATGGCCAGGTAGCGCTTGATGGCGGCAAACAGCGCGGTTTCTTCCTCGTTGCTCGGGTGGCTGATCACGCCCAGATCCTTCTCCGCCTTGCTGCCCAGCATCAGCAGCAGGGTAGCGTCGCCGCCGTCGTCCAGGATCATGTTCGCCGGCTGACCTTCCGGCCATTCGAAGATCTTGTGGCTGAATTCCCAGTATTCATCCAGGCTCTCGCCCTTGAAGGCGAATACCGGGATGTTGGCCGCAGCGATGGCAGCGGCAGCGTGATCCTGGGTGGAGAAGATGTTGCACGACGCCCAGCGCACTTCGGCGCCCAGCGCGGTCAGGGTCTCGATCAACACAGCGGTCTGCACGGTCATGTGCAGCGAACCGGCGATGCGGGCGCCACGCAGCGGCTGCGCGTGCTGGTATTCCTTGCGGATCGCCATCAGGCCCGGCATTTCGGTTTCGGCGATATTGAGTTCTTTACGGCCCCAGGCGGCCAGATTGATGTCGGCGACTACGTAGTCTTTGAATTCAGCCATCGTGCAATCCTTTTCACGAAGGCCGGGAGGGATGGCTCACCCGCGCATCCCGTGCCCGGCACGGGTTCCTGGCGGCCTCCGGTCGGGAAGCAGCCAGCCAAATAGCAGGTGAGCGCCGTTTTGAAGGTTCCGGGCCTGGGGCGTAGCCTCGCAGCGCTCCCCGGAATCGGGCGATTATACGTGATTTTTCCGGGCTTTACCGTAGCTTGCGGCCAACCTTCTGCCCCAGCAAAAACAAAAACCGCCAGCACAGGCTGGCGGTTTGCTTTACGGCAGGGATGGACTTACAGACCGGCGTCGGCGCGCAGCGCTTCTACCTTGTCGGTACGTTCCCAGGTGAACTCCGGCTCTTCGCGGCCGAAGTGGCCGTATGCGGCGGTCTTGGTATAGATCGGGCGCAGCAGGTCCAGCATCTGCACGATACCTTTCGGGCGCAGGTCGAAGTGACGCTTCACCAGCTCCACGATCTGCTCGTTCGGGATCACGTTGGTGCCGAAGGTATCCACCGAAATCGAGGTCGGCTGCGCCACGCCGATGGCGTAGGAAACCTGGATCTGGCACTGGCGTGCCAAGCCGGCAGCCACGATGTTCTTGGCCACGTAGCGGCCGGCGTAGGCGGCGGAGCGGTCAACCTTGGTCGGGTCCTTGCCGGAGAAGGCGCCACCACCGTGCGGTGCGGCACCGCCGTAGGTGTCGACAATGATCTTGCGGCCGGTCAGACCGCAATCGCCCATCGGGCCGCCAATCACGAAACGGCCGGTCGGGTTGATCAGGAACTTGGTCTCGGCGGTGATCATCTCCGGCGGCAGTACCGGCTTGATGATGTCCTCGATTACGGCTTCGGTCAGGATCTTGTGATCAATGTCCGGGCTGTGCTGGGTAGACAGCACCACGGTGTCGATACGCTTGGGCAGGCCGGTAGCGCTGTCGTATACGCAGGTGATCTGGCTCTTGGCATCCGGGCGCAGCCACGGCAGGCGGCCATCCTTGCGCAGTTCGGCCTGACGCTGCACCAGGCGGTGTGCGTAGTAGATCGGGAACGGCATCAGCGTCGGGGTTTCGTCGCAGGCATAGCCGAACATCAGGCCCTGGTCACCAGCCCCCTGCTCCAGGTCCAGGCCTTCACCTTCGTTCACGCCCTGGGCGATGTCCGGCGACTGCTTGTCGTAGCCCACCAGCACGGCGCAGCCATGGTAGTCGAAGCCCAGCTCGGAGCTGTCGTAACCGATGCGCTTGATGGTGTCGCGCGCTACCTTGATGTAATCAACGTTGGCCGTAGTGGTGATTTCGCCAGCCAGCACGACGAGGCCGGTATTCACCAGCGTTTCGGCAGCTACGCGAGCGTATTTGTCCTCGCGCAGGATGGCATCCAGGATGGCGTCCGAGATCTGGTCAGCGACCTTGTCCGGATGACCTTCCGATACCGATTCCGAGGTAAAAAGATATTCGCTCATTGTCTTAGGTTCCAGAAAATGGCCAGTGAGTTGGTGATAAAATAGCGCGTTTTTTTGTCCGTCCAAGTCCATGACCCGACTCGCACGTGTTGTTCTGCAGGCGCTAGCCGCCTTACCGCTGCCGCTACTGCATTTGCTGGGCAGTCTGCTGGGGCGCGCCATGTACTGGCTGTCGCCCAAGTTCCGCGCACAAATACGCGCGAACGTTGCGAACAGTAAAACCGCTGGAAGTTATCAGGTTTGTGAACAGCTCGTCAAACAGAGCGCCGCTGAAACCGGCAAGGGCGCGCTGGAGCTGGCCATCGCCTGGTGCCGCCAGCCTGCCTATATCGATCAACTGGTAAAAGCCTGCCACGGCTGGGAGCACGTCGAGGCGGCGCTGGCCGCCGGCAAGGGCCTGATTTTCGTCACCCCGCACCTGGGCAGCTACGACATTGCCGGCCGCTATATCAGCACACGGCTGCCGTTTGCGCTCACCGCCATGTACCGCCCTCCGAAGCTGGCCTGGCTGGAACCGATCATGAACGCGGGCCGTCAACAGGGTGGCACCAAGACAGCCCCCGCCACCTCGACCGGTGTACGTCTGCTGATGAAGGCGCTGAAGTCCGGCGAAGCCACCATCATCCTGCCGGATCAGGTACCTGGTAGTGGCGAAGGCGTTTGGGCGCCATTCTTTGGCAGACCAGCCTTTACCATGAGCCTGCTGCCACGCCTGGCCCAGATGGATAATGTCGCCGTGCTGTGGTTTACCGGTGAGCGCCTGCCGCACGGCCGCGGTTTCGTGGTACACATCGCGCCGCAGTCACAACCGTTCTGCGGCCAACGCGAACAGGATGCCGCAATACTGAATGCCGAAGTGGAGCGCCTGATCGCCCGCTTCCCGTCCCAATACCTGTGGAGCTACAACCGCTACAAGCGCCCTGCCGGCGCCCCGCCCGCTCCAGAATCTGTTTGAAAGATCACGCATGAAACTAGCACTGGCCTTGCTGTGGCTGCTGCGTCTGCTACCCCTGCCCGTCATTCACGCCCTGGCCTGGCTGCTGGGGCAGTTGGTCTACCTGCTGGCCAAGGAGCGACGCCGCGTCGGGCTGGTGAACCTGCGGTTGTGCTTCCCGGACATGAGCCCGCAGGCACGGCGCCGACTGATCCGCCGCCATTGTGTGGAGATGATGAAACTGCTGCTGGAGTACGGCGTGGTGTGGTGGTCGTCACCACAGCGCCTGCGCCAGCTGGTGGAGATTCGCGGCCTGGAACATCTGACCCGGCTGCGCGAGGCGGGTGAGGACGTGATCCTGTTCTACCCGCACTTCGTTGCCTTCGAGATCTGCGCGCTGCGCCTTAACCTGGAAGTACCGCTGGTAAGCGTGTACTCACACCAGAAGAACAAGGTGCTCGATGCGCAGTTCTACAAGGGGCGCAATCGCTTCGACAATGCCTACATCGTGTCGCGTCAGGAAAGCCTGCGCAGCATCATCAAGGCGATGCGCAAGGAGCACACGCCGTTCCTGTACCTGCCGGACCAGGACTTCGGCCCACGCGACTCGGTATTCGTGAAATTCTTTGCTACCGATGCCGCCACCATCACCGGTTTATCGCGCATCGCCACGCTGGCCAAGGCCCGGGTGGTACCGGCGATTGCCCGCCGTGAAGGCAGCAAGTTCGTACTGGACATCCACCCGCCGCTGGAAAACTTTCCCAGCGACGACCTCACTGCCGATACCCGAGCGATGAATGCCTTCCTGGAGCAGCGCATTCTGGAAGCACCGGAGCAGTACTTCTGGCTGCACAAGCGCTTCAAGACCCGCCCGCCCGGCCAGCCCAAGCTGTACTGATACGGCACAAAATGTAAGCGGCCAACCCTTGGCGGGTTGGCCTTTTTTGTCGCTTTCGCCGCAGCTGGCTTCTGCTATTGATGGCGAGCACTTGAGCGTTACAGTGCCGGCTACTGCTTACCTTGTGCCGCAAGCCGGGCCCCAGTAGCAGCGAGGCGCAGGGTGAATGGCAGCTGAAGACAGGCAAGCCCCCCCGTGCCCTGCCCGCCAGCGTTGTCGAGCACAAAGCAAAACAGCCCGCAGTTGCGGGCTGTTTCGATTGCGGCGGAAAGCTCAGCTGCTGCGCTTGCGCCAGAAATAGCGTGCCACGAAGCCGGGGAAGGCAAACACGATGAATAGCGCACCGACTGTCACATAGAACTGCCAGTTCTGCACATGTACCGGTGCAAGACGACCTTCCAGCCAGCGCGCCAGCGCGCCCAGCAGCAGAAACAGCGTTACCAGTTCCAGCAAATGCCAGCCAAAGTGCTTGTTGGCCACGCGCTTGAAGCCGGCAACACGATTGCTGACAAAGGGCAGATTGGCCGCAACAAAGGCGGTAAGCAACAGCACGATAACGCTGGTTTCCACAAACGATTCCTTACAGGGCGGTGAGCGACAGTTTCATCGCTTCGACACACAGTGCCACCAGGCGTTCCGGCATCATGCCCAGCACCAGCAGCGCCACGGCGTTCACCGACAGCACCAGTTTCATGTCACCGGACATGGAGATCGGGCTGTTGTCCTGTACGTCGTCGAAGTACATCACTTTCACGGCACGCAGGTAGTAGAAGGCACCAATCAGCGACATCATCACCGCTACCACCGCCAGCCACACCAAGTTGATGTTCACGATGGCCTGGATTACCGCGAACTTGGCGTAGAAGCCAGCCAGCGGCGGAATACCAGCCATGGAGAACAGTGCCAGCAGCATCAGCAACGCATACCAGCTGTTGCGACCGTTCAGGCCCTTCAGATCGTCCAGGGTTTCGCACTCGAAACCGGCACGGGACAGGCCCAGCAGGATACCGAAGCCCACCAGCGTGGTCAGTATGTAGACGATGGCGTAGAACATCGCGGCAGAATAGCCTTCCGGATTGCCGGCGATCAGGCCCAGCAGCAGGAAACCCATGTGCGAGATGGTGGAGTACGCCAGCATGCGCTTGAGGTTGGTCTGGGCAATGGCGGTGATATTACCGATCGCCATCGACAGCACGGCGATGATGATCAGCATGCCCTGCCAGTCGGCCACCAGTGCGCCCATGCCCTGCACCAGGATGCGCAGCACGAACACGAATGCGGCCAGCTTCGGCGCGGCGCCGATCATCAGCGTCAGCGCAGTCGGCGCACCGTGGTAAACGTCCGGCACCCACATGTGGAACGGTACCGCACCCAGCTTGAACGCCAGGCCGGCAACGATGAACACAGTACCGAATACCAGCAGGGTCTCGTTGGCCTGACCGGAGGCGATGGACTTGGCAATCAGCGCCAGGTCGAGCGAGCCGGTAGCACCGTACAGCATGGACATGCCGTACAGCAGCAGGCCGGAAGCCAGCGCGCCCAGCACGAAGTACTTCATCGCCGATTCGGTAGCCGCGGCCGACTCACGTTGCAGCGCAATCAGCGAATACAGCGCCAGCGACAGCAGCTCCAGACCCAGGTACAGGCTGACGAAGTTGCTGGCCGAGACCATGAAGTTCATGCCCAGCAGCGCGAACAGTGCCATGGTGAAGTACTCGCCCTTGAACAGGCCGCGATCCAGCAGGTACTGGCGGCTATACACCAGTACGGTAGCAGTCACGCCGTACATCGCCACCTTGACGATGTCGGACAGTGGATCATCCACAAACATGCCACTGAAGGTGTAACTGGCGAACGGTTCAAAAGTATTGATCTGCAGGAAGGCACAAACCGCCAGAGTCACCAGGGTAAGACCGTAGGTGATGGCGCGCTTGGCATCCGAAATAAACAGATCCAGCATCAGGATGACCAGCAATGCTCCGAGCAGAAACATCTCGGGCAATGCCGGCATCAGGTTGAGATCAGCCCAATTCATTGCGTTGTCCTTGTAGGCTTAGAGCTTGCTGATCGCAACATGCGCGATCAGGTCGTTGACGGAGAGGTGCATCTTCTCGACAAAAGCCTGCGGGTACAGACCCATGCCCAGTACGGCAAGCGCCAGGATGGCCAGCACCAGGAACTCACGCTTGTTGACGTCGGACAGCTCGGCCACGTGGTCATTGCCGACATCACCGAAGATCACGCGCTTGTACATCCACAGGGTGTAGGCAGCGCCGAAGATCAGGGTGGTGGCAGCCAGCGCGGCAACCCAGAAATTCACCTGTACCGCGCCCATGATCACCATGAACTCGCCGACGAAACCGGAGGTAGCCGGCAGACCGGAGTTGGCCATGGCAAACAGCATCATGAAAGCAGCGAAGATCGGCATCTTGTTGGCCACACCGCCGTAATCGGCGATGTTGCGGCTGTGCACGCGGTCGTACATCACACCAATACAGAAGAACATGGCGGCAGACACGAAACCGTGCGACACCATCTGTACCAGCGCGCCTTCAACAGCCCACGCGTTCAGGTTGCTGCCGGTGAACAGGAACATGCCCAGGGTCACGAAGCCCATGTGCGAAATGGAGGAGTAAGCCACCAGTTTCTTCATGTCGGTCTGAACCAGAGCAACCAGGCCGATGTACACCACTGCCACCAGCGACAGCACCACGATCACCGGCGCCAGTTGCAGCGACGCATCCGGCACGATGGGCAGGGCGAACCGCAGGAAACCGTAGGCACCGATCTTCAGGGTGATGGCAGCCAGGACCATGGAGCCACCGGTCGGCGCTTCCACGTGGGCATCCGGCAACCAGGTATGTACCGGCCACATCGGCACCTTCACCGCGAAGGACAGGAAGAAAGCGATGAACAGCAGGATCTGCACTTCACGCGGAATCTTCACCAGTGCCTGGAAGGCAGCGATATCGAAGGTCTTGCCAGCCTGGAAATACAGGTAGATGAACGCTACCAGCATCAGCAGGGAACCCAGCAGGGTGTACAGGAAGAACTTGACCGATGCATACACGCGACGCGGACCACCCCAGACGCCGATGATCAGGTACATCGGGATCAGCATGCCCTCGAAGAACACGTAGAACAGGATGGCATCCAGTGCGGCGAAGGCACCGTTGATCAGGCCGGACATGATCAGGAACGCCGCCATGTATTGCGCGGTGCGCTTCTGGATCACTTCCCAGCCAGCCAGCACCACCATCAGGGTGGTGAAGCTGTTCAGCACGATGAACAGCATGGAAATGCCGTCCACACCCAGGTGGTAGTTAATGCCCAGCGACGCGATCCACGGCATCTTTTCCACAAACTGCATGCCGCCATGCAGATTGTTGAACTCGGTGAACAAGGGCAGCGACACCAGGAAGCCGACCAGGGCGCCGGCCAGAGCCAGCCAGCGCGCCAGGGGCGCCCGCTGGTCCCCCCCGGTGGCCAGCACCAGCAGGCCGGCCACGATAGGAGCCCAGATCACCAGACTCAAGTTATTAGCAAACATATCGATAACCTATTCTTTTTGCGATTCCGGTAACCGACCCTTAGCGCAGGATCAGCGGCTTCAACCAGTAGGTCATCAGCACCAGCACGCCAACGATCATGATGGCCGCGTAACTGTAGATGAAACCGGTCTGCAGCTTGCGTACCACGCCGGAGAAGAAACCCACCAGACGTGCGCTGCCATTCACCAGCAGGCCGTCGATCAGCAGCATGTCGCCGACTTTCCAGAAGAAAGTACCCAGCAGGCGCGAGCCCTTGGCGAATACGGCGAAGTAGATTTCATCCAGGTAGTACTTGTTTTCCAGCAGGGTATGCACGGCGGAGAACTTCTGCTTGATGGCGGCAGGAATCTGCGGTGCCTTCATGTAGAAGAACCAGGCTACGGCAACACCGGCTGCGGCCAACCAGAACGGCAGAGTGGACAGCGCATGCAGGGCCATGGCCACCGGACCGTGGAACTCGTGACCCATTTCTTCCAGTGCGGGGTGCAGCTCGTGATTGATGTGAATCACGCCCTTGAAGAAATCACCGTACAGCAGCGGATCAATGGCGAAGAAGCCAATCACTACCGACGGAATGGCCAGCAGCAGCAACGGCAGGGTCACTACCCACGGGCTTTCGTGCGGCTTGTCGTTCGGGCCCAGGCCGTGATGATGGTCATCGGACGGTTCTTCATCGTCGTGATCACCGTGGTGAGCGTGCTCGCCATGGTTTTCCATCCAGCGTTCCTTGCCATGGAAAACCAGGAAGTACATGCGGAAGGAGTAGAAGGCAGTCACGAACACGCCAGCGATAACGGCGAAGTAGGCAAAACCGGCAGCCGGCAGGTGCGATGCGTGCACCGCCTCGATGATGGAGTCCTTCGAGTAGAAGCCGGAGAAGAACGGGGTACCGATCAGCGCCAGCGAACCCAGCAGCGAGGTAATCCAGGTAATCGGCATGTACTTGCGCAGGCCGCCCATATTGCGCATGTCCTGGTCATGGTGCATGCCCATGATCACGGAACCGGCCCCAAGGAACAGCAGCGCCTTGAAGAAGGCGTGAGTCATCACGTGGAACATGGCCACCGAGTAGGCGGAAGCGCCCAGTGCCACGGTCATGTAACCCAGCTGCGACAGAGTGGAGTAAGCCACCACGCGCTTGATGTCGTTCTGCACCACGCCGAGGAAGCCCATGAACAGCGCGGTGATGGCACCGGCAGTCATCACCACGTTCAGCGCTACGTCGGACATCTCGTACAGCGGGCTCATGCGCGACACCATGAAGATACCGGCGGTAACCATGGTTGCGGCGTGAATCAGTGCCGAGATCGGGGTCGGGCCTTCCATGGAGTCCGGCAGCCACACGTGCAGCGGGAACTGGGCGGATTTACCCATCGCGCCGATGAACAGCAGGATGCAGGTTACCGTCAGCAGCGACCACTGTACGCCCGGGATCAGCTCGATGGTGGCATCCGCCAGCTTCGGTGCAGCGGCGAACACATCGCTGTAGTTCAGCGAGCCGCCGAAGTAGGCCAGCACCAGGCCGATGCCCAGCAGGAAACCGAAGTCACCCACGCGGTTGACCAGGAACGCCTTCAGGTTGGCGAAGATCGCGGTCGGACGCTTGAACCAGAAGCCGATCAGCAGGTAGGACACCAGACCAACCGCTTCCCAGCCGAAGAACAGCTGGATGAAGTTGTTGGACATCACCAGCATCAGCATCGAGAAGGTGAACAGCGAGATGTAGCTGAAGAAGCGCTGGTAGCCAGGATCTTCCTGCATGTAGCCGATGGTGTAGATGTGCACCATCAGCGACACGCTGGTTACCACCACCAGCATCATTGCGGTCAGCGAATCCACCAGAAAACCGACGGAGAATTCATACCCCCCTACCGTCAGCCAGGTGTACACAGGGCCGTTGAATACCTGGGCGCTGCCATCAAGGAAGCCCTTCAGTACTCCGATCGAAAGCACCGCCGATACCGCCACGCCGAGAATCGTCACAACGTGGGCAGCACGGCGACCAATCGCCCAGCCAAACAGGCCTGCAATCAGCGACCCCACCAGCGGTGAGAGCGCAATCAGCAGGTATAAGCTCTTCATATCCATGTTTGTCGTGCTTTTTAGTATTGAAATCCGGTTTTGTTAGCCTTTGAGGCTGCCCAAGTCTTCCACGTTGATGCTGTTCAGGTTACGGAACAACACCACCAGGATCGCGAGGCCGATTGCCGATTCGGCGGCCGCCACGGTCAGGATGAAGAAGACGAAAATCTGCCCTGCCGAATCCGACAGGTAGTGCGAGAAGGCGATGAAGTTGTAGTTCACCGCGAGCAGCATCAATTCGATGGCCATCAACAGCACGATGAGGTTTTTCCGGTTCAGGAAAATACCCAGCACGCTGATGGCGAACAGGATGCCGGCCAGCACCAGGAAGTGAGTCAGTGTAAGCACGTTTACTCCCGTTGTTACGGCCGTCAGGCCTGTTGCTCGTTGTTAGACTCGGATGCAGCAGCCGCTTCCGGCTTCACCGCATCCATCTTGACGATACGTACGCGATCGTCGCGACGGACACGCACCTGCATCCCCGGATCCATTGCCTTGCTGTCCTTGCGCTGACGCTGGGTAATACCGATGGCTGCCACCATGGCCAGCAACAGGATTACCGCCGCGGCCTCGAACGGCAGCAGGTAGGTGGTGTACAGCTGGCTGCCAAGCACCTTCACGTTGCTGATCTTGGCCATGGTGTCAGCCAGCGGCTGCACCTTGGACAGACCGGCCTCGGGGCTGGACAGCACCAGGATGATCTCGGCCATCATGATCAGCGCCACGATGGCCGCCTGCGGGAAGTGGCTCCAGAACCCGGCGCGCAGCTTCTCCACGTTGATGTCGAGCATCATCACCACAAACAGGAACAACACGGTCACCGCCCCCACGTACACCAGTACCAGTGCAATGGCCAGGAACTCGGCCTGCAGCAGCAGCCAGTGGCCGGAAGCGGTAAAGAAAGCCAGCACCAGGTACAACGCAGCGTGTACCGGGTTCTTCGCCGTCACCACGCGGAAACCCGCGAAGATCAGGATTGCCGACAGAATATAGAAAACGACAGCCTGAAAGCTCATGGGTCCCCCTTAGCGATACTTGGCGTCAGCGGCCTTGTTGGCCGCAATCTCGGCCTCGTACTTGTCACCCACCGCCAACAGCATCGGCTTGGTGTAGTACAGGTCGCCACGCTTCTCGCCGTGGTATTCAAAAATGTGGGTCTCGACAATGGCATCCACCGGGCAGGCCTCTTCACAGAAGCCACAGAAGATGCACTTGGTCAGGTCGATGTCGTAACGCGAGGTACGGCGGGTGCCGTCGTCGCGCTGTTCCGACTCGATGGTTATGGCCATTGCCGGGCACACAGCCTCGCACAGCTTACAGGCGATGCATCGCTCTTCACCGTTGGCATAACGGCGCTGGGCGTGCAGGCCACGGAAGCGCGGCGAGATCGGGGTCTTCTCTTCCGGGAACTGAACGGTGATCTTGCGGGCGAAGAAGTGACGACCAGTCACCATCAGGCCCTGCACCAGTTCTACCAGCAGGAAGGTTTTGAAAAAGTTGCGGATCATTTCCATGCTAATTCACCCAAGCTCCATCACTTCCACAGCGACAGCGGAGACAACATCCACACGCCGAGAACCAGCACCCATACCAGCGTTACCGGAATGAACACTTTCCAGCCCAGACGCATGATCTGGTCGTAGCGGTAACGCGGGAAGGTAGCGCGGAACCACAGGAACATGAACAGCACGACCGACATCTTGGCAAACAGCCACAGAATGCTGCTCGCGCCCAGCACGCCCCACGACGCCGGGAACGGCGACAGCCAACCACCCAGGAACAGGATGGCAGTCAGTGCGGCAACCAGGATCATGTTGGCGTATTCGGCCAGGAAGAAGATCGCGAATGCCATGCCGGAATATTCCACATGGAAACCGGCCACGATTTCGGATTCGCCTTCCGCCACGTCGAACGGCGCACGGTTGGTCTCGGCCACGCCGGAGATCAGGTACACCAGGAACAGCGGGAACAGCGGCAGCCAGTTCCAGGAGAACAGCGAGCCACCGGCAATGCCATGGCCCTGCTGTTTCACGATATCGACCAGGTTCAGGCTACTGGACACCATCAGTACACCGACCAGCGCGAAGCCCATGGCCAGTTCGTAGGACACGATCTGCGCCGAAGAACGCAGCGCGCCCAGGAAGGAGTACTTGGAGTTACCAGCCCAGCCAGCCACGATCACGCCGTACACGCCCATCGAGGTGATGGCCATGATGTACAGCAGCGAGGCATCGATGTTGGTGACGTACAGGTCGTCGCCAAACGGGATCACCGCCCAGGCGGCAAGCGCCGGCATGATCGACAGCACCGGTGCCAACAGGAACAAGCCCTTGCTCGACTTGGTCGGCAGGATGATTTCCTTCATCAGCAGCTTGATACCGTCGGCCAGCGGCTGCAGCAGGCCTTTCGGGCCCACGCGGTTCGGACCGATACGAATCTGCATGTAGCCGATCACCTTGCGCTCTGCGAGCGTCAGGTAGGCTACAGCCCCCATCATCGGGCCAACGATGACCAAGATCTTCAGCAGTGTCCACACTGCGAGACCGGCATCGGCACCCAACAAGCTTTGCAGCAGTTCCATGGATTAACCTCGCTTGATCTGAATCGGTTCGAACAGGCCGCCCAGCGCCACGGTCGCCGGGTGCGCTGCTGCCACGCGGGCCGCGCCCTGTGCCAATGCCTTGTCGGTATGCAGCGTCAGAGCAACTTCGACAGCGCCCTGAGCGACGATCACGGTCAGGCCATCCTGCAGACCCAGACGCTCGGCATCAGCCGGGTGCAGCTGCAGCTGCGGTACGGCAGCAGCGGCGGTCTGTTGCAGCGAATCGGCGCGACGGCAGATCGGGTCGGCGTGGTACAGCGGCACATCGCCGACACGTACCAGCTCGCCGTTACCGGCAGCCACGTTGGCCGCAAGCACGCTCTGACCGTTGTTCAGCTGCGCGGACAGGTCACCCAGTGCCAGCAGCTCGGCACGCACATCTTCGCAGGAGTTTTGCTCGAAGCCGTTCAGGTTCAGCATGTTGCCCAGCACGCGCAGCACTTTCCAGGCCGGACGGGTTTCGCCCAGCGGACGTACCACGCCGTTGAAGGACTGCAGCTTGCCTTCCATATTGATGAAGGAGCCGGCGGTTTCGGAGAACGGTGCGATCGGCAGCAGTACATCGGCGTAGTCCAGCAGACCGGCGCCCTTGTACGAGGTCAGCGCAATCACGGTGGCTGCCTGCTTCATGGCAGCAACGGCTTGCTGGCCGTTGTAGCTGTCGGCTTCCACTTCGTTGTTCAGCAGCACGTAGGCCTTGCGCGGTGCAGCCAGCATTTCTGCAGCGGACAAACCTGCAGTCACGCTCTGGCCAAACGCGCCACGCGCCGGGTTGGCACCAGCGATATCGGCACCCACGCTGTTGGCGGCGGCAGCGGCGATACCGAAGCGCGCACCAGTCAGACGGGCGATTTCCTGCGCCAGCGCCAGCAGCTCGGAGAACGCCGGGTGGTACTGGGCTACGTTACCCAGCACGATGGACGCGCTTTCCGCACCGCACAGGCTGTCAGCAATCGCTTGCGCCTCGGCGGACACGTTGGCCGCAGCCAAGTCGATGGCGGTTTCGCTACCCTTGGCAGCCACCACTGCTTTCAACACCTGGGCCAGACCGTTCACCAACTGTTGCGGAGCCACGATCAGCTTGGCGTTCAGGGTAGTGAACAGCTGGTCGTCAGCCACGTGGATCACGTTCAGCTGACTACCCTTCTTCACTGCCTGACGCAGACGCGAAGCCAGCAGCGGCTGTTCGCTGCGCTGGGTGGAGCCAACCACCAGGATGGACTTGCTGGCAGCCAGTTCCACGATGGAGGAACCCAGCCACAGCGCGCCCTGCTGCTGCTTGGCCACGCGGGCGTCGCTGCGGCGCAGGCCGGCATCAATGTTGTTCACTCCAAAGGCACGGGCCAGTTTCTGCGCCAGGAACAGTTCTTCGGTAGTGCTGTGCGGCGACAGCAGGAAGCCGATGGCGTCCTTGCCGTGATCGGCGGATACGCCGTTCAGGCCTTTCACCACGTATTCCAGCGCGGTCTGCCAGTCGGTTTCGTGCCACTTGCCGTCGAACTTGATCATCGGCTTCTGCAGACGTTCGGCGCTGTTCAGGCCTTCGTAGGAGAAACGATCACGGTCGGCGATCCAGCATTCGTTGATGGCCTCGTTTTCCAGCGGCAACACGCGCATCACTTCGTTGTGCTTCACCTGTACCACCAGGTTGGCACCCAGGCCGTCGTGCGGGCTTACCGATTTGCGGCGCGACAGTTCCCAGGCACGGGTACTGTAGCGGAACGGCTTGGAAGTCAGCGCGCCTACCGGGCACAGGTCGATCACGTTGCCGGATATTTCCGAATCAACGGTCTTGCCCAGGTACGGCATGATCTCGGAGAACTCGCCGCGATTGGCCATGCCGATTTCCTGGAAGCCACCGATTTCCTCGGTGAAGCGTACGCAGCGGGTGCAATGAATGCAGCGGCTCATTTCCTCGGCGGAAACCAGCGGGCCCATGTCCTTGCCGATCACTACACGCTTTTCTTCCTGGTAGCGCGAAGAGGAATTGCCATAGCCTACGGCCAGATCCTGCAGCTGACACTCGCCACCCTGGTCGCAGATCGGGCAATCCAGCGGGTGGTTGATCAGCAGGAATTCCATCACGCCGGCCTGGGCTTTCTTGGCCAGCGGGGAAGCGGTATGCACTTTCATGCCGTCGGTCACCGGAGTGGCGCACGCCGGCAGCGGCTTCGGTGCCTTCTCGACTTCTACCAGACACATGCGGCAGTTGGCCGCAATCGACAGTTTCTTGTGGTAGCAGAAGTGCGGAATATAAGTACCGGCAGCATGGGCGGCATCCATTACGGTGCTGCCCTGGTTTACTGTCAGTTTTTTGCCGTCGATTTCGATTTCAAGCATCGCTCAACACCATTTGTGATCTACCAAAGACTTCTTGTGCTCGATCAGATGCTCGAACTCGTGACGGAAGTGTTTGGTAAAGCTTCGAACCGGGAACACGGCAGCATCGGCCAGCGCGCAGATGGTGCGGCCAGCCATGTTGTTGCCGACGGACTCCAGCAATTCCAGATCGCCCGGACGGCCTTCGCCGTGAGCAATGCGATGAATCACGCGATACATCCAGCCGGTACCTTCACGGCACGGGGTGCACTGACCGCAGGATTCTTCGTGATAGAAGTAGGCCAGACGCTCCAGAGCGGTCACCATGCACACGTCTTCGTTCATCACGATCACCGCACCGGAGCCGAGCATGGAGCCGGCCTTGGCAATGCTGTCGTAATCCATGGTCAGTTCCATCATCACGTCACCCGGCAGTACCGGAGCGGAGGAACCACCAGGAATCACGGCCTTGAGCTTCTTGCCGTCCTTCATGCCGCCGGCCATTTCCAGCAGGTCCTTGAACGGGGTACCCAGCGGAATCTCGTAGTTGCCCGGACGGTTCACGTGGCCGGAAACGGAGAACAGCTTGGTGCCACCGTTGTTCGGCTTGCCGGCTTCCAGGAATTTCTGGCCGCCATCACGGATGATGAACGGTACCGAGGCGAACGATTCGGTGTTGTTGATGGTGGTCGGTTTGCCATACAGACCAAAACTGGCCGGGAATGGCGGCTTGAAGCGCGGCTGGCCTTTTTTGCCTTCCAGCGATTCCAGCAGCGCGGTTTCCTCGCCACAGATGTAGGCACCGTAACCATGGTGAGCGAACAGGTCGAAGCTGAAGTCGGTGCCCAGGATGTTCTGCCCCAGGAAACCGGCCTTGCGTGCCTCGTCCAGCGCCTCTTCGAACTGCTCGTAAGCTTCGAAGATTTCGCCGTGGATGTAGTTGTAACCAGCCTTACAGCCCATGGCGTAGCCAGCGATGATCATGCCTTCGATCAGCGCATGCGGGTTGTAACGCAGGATGTCGCGGTCCTTGAAGGTGCCCGGTTCGCCTTCGTCGGTGTTGCAAACCACGTACTTGTCGCCCGGGAAGGAACGCGGCATGAAGCTCCACTTCAGGCCGGTGGGGAAGCCCGCACCGCCGCGGCCGCGTAGGCCGGAGTTCTTCACTTCCGCGATCACGTCTTCCTGCGGCATCTTGCTGTCCAGGATCTTCTTCAGGGCCTGGTAGCCGCCGCGCGCCATGTAGGCATCGATATGCCAGCAATCCGGTGCGGACATGTCCACACCTTCGAAAATCACGCCTTTGACGAAGATAGCCATTATTCCAACTCCGCCAGTTTCTTATCGATGGCTTCAGGGGTCATGAAGCTGCACATGGAGTGGTTGTTCACCAGCAGTACCGGCGCATCGCCACAGGCACCCATGCACTCGCCTTCCAGCAGGGTGAACTTGCCATCGGCAGTGGTTTCGCCCAAGTGGATGCCCAGCTTCTGGCCGATGTACTGGGCAGCGTTCACGCCGCCACGCAGCGCACAGGGCAGGTTGGTGCAGACGGTGATCTTGTACTTGCCCACCGGCTTCATGTCGTACATGTTGTAGAAGGTGGCGACTTCGTACGCGGCCACCGGCGCAATGCCGATATAGTTGGCCACGAATTCGATCACTTCCGAATTCAGGCAACGCTCTTCCGGCGTTGCACCTTGTTCACGGCGCTCGGTCAGTGCGATGCGCAGGGCGCCCATCACCGCAGAACGAGCTTGATCGGCCGGATATTTCGCCAGTTCGCGATCAATTTTTGCCAGGGATTCAGCGGATAGCATCAGCGGTCGATCTCCCCAAATACGATATCCTGGGTACCGATGATTGCCACCACGTCGGCAATCATGTGGCCGCGCGACATTTCATCCAAGGCTGCCAGGTGGGCATAGCCAGGTGCGCGGATCTTCAAACGGTACGGCTTGTTGGCGCCATCGGACACGAGGTAAATGCCGAACTCGCCCTTCGGATGTTCCACCGCGGCGTAAGCTTCGCCTTCCGGCACATGCATGCCTTCGGTAAACAGTTTGAAGTGGTGGATCAGCTCCTCCATGTTCGACTTCATGTCTTCACGGCTCGGCGGAGCGAACTTGTGATTGTCGGTAATCACCGGGCCCGGGTTGGCTTTCAGCCAGGCCACACACTGCTGGACGATGCGGTTGGACTGGCGCATTTCTTCCATGCGTACCAGGTAGCGATCGTAGCAGTCGCCGGTAACGCCTACCGGCACATCGAAGTCGACACGGTCGTAAACGTCGTACGGCTGGGTCTTGCGCAGATCCCAGGCGATACCCGAACCGCGCAGCATGGCGCCGGTCAGACCCAGGTTCTTGGCACGCTCCGGCGATACCACGCCGATGCCCACGGTACGCTGCTTCCAGATACGGTTTTCGGTGAGCAGGGTTTCGTACTCATCGATCTTTTCCGGGAAGCGCTTGGTGAAGTCTTCGATGAAGTCCAGCATGGTGCCCTGGCGGCCTTCGTTCAGCTTGGCCAGTTCACGTGCGTTCTTGATCTTGGATACGGTGTACTGCGGCATGGAGTCCGGCAGATCACGGTACACGCCACCCGGGCGGAAGTAGGCGGCGTGCATACGGGCACCGGATACGGCCTCGTAGCAGTCCATCAGATCTTCACGTTCGCGGAAGGCGTACAGGAACATGGTCATCGCCCCGATATCCAGCGCGTGCGCGCCGATCCACAGCAGGTGGTTCAGGATACGGGTGATTTCGGCGAACATCACACGGATGTACTGCGCGCGCAGCGGCACTTCGATACCGGCCAGCTTTTCGATGGCCAGGCAGTAGGCGTGCTCGTTACACATCATGGACACGTAGTCCAGACGATCCATGTACGGCAGGGACTGGATGAAGGTCTTGCTTTCGGCCAGCTTTTCGGTGCCGCGATGCAGCAGACCGATGTGCGGGTCGGCACGCTGCACCACTTCACCATCCAGCTCCAGCACCAGACGCAGCACGCCGTGTGCGGCCGGGTGCTGCGGACCGAAGTTCAGCGTGTAGTTACGGATTTCAGCCACCGTAGTTCTCCTCGCGGATGATGCGCGGTGTGATTTCGCGCGGCTCGATGGTTACCGGCTGGTAGATGACGCGCTGCTGGGCAGCGTCGTAACGCATTTCCACGTGACCGGACAGCGGGAAGTCCTTGCGGAACGGGTGACCGACAAAACCATAGTCGGTCAGCAGGCGACGCAGGTCGGGGTGGCCGTCAAACACGATGCCGTACAGATCGAAAGCTTCACGCTCGAACCAGTTGGCCGCAGACCAGATGTCCACAACCGACGGCACGACCGGGAAGCTGTCATCCTCGGCGAAGATACGCACGCGGATGCGCGCATTGTGCTTGAGCGACAGCAGGTGGTAGACCACGGCAAAACGCAGACCATCCCAGGGTTGGTCCTTGTATGCGCTGTAGTCCATGCCACAGACGTCGATACATTGTTCGAACGACAGGGTGTCGTGGTCGCGCAGGGCGGTCATCACTGCCAGGGTATCGGCAGCCTTGCACTCCACGGTCAGCTCATCCAGTGCGATCTTGGCGCTCACGAGCTTTTCGCCCAGCACCGATTCAACCGCCGTCTTGAGCTTTTCCATTTTCACGGACATGGTGTTACCTCAACGGGCGATGGTATTGGTTCGCTTGATCTTGTTCTGCAGCTGGATGATGCCGTACAGCAGCGCCTCGGCAGTCGGAGGACAGCCCGGCACATAGACATCCACCGGCACGATGCGGTCGCAACCGCGCACGACAGAATAGGAATAGTGATAGTAGCCGCCGCCGTTGGCACAGGACCCCATGGAAATCACCCAGCGGGGTTCCGCCATCTGGTCGTATACCTTGCGCAGGGCCGGAGCCATCTTGTTGCACAGGGTACCGGCCACGATCATCAGGTCGGATTGACGCGGACTGGGACGGAATACGATACCGAAGCGGTCCAGGTCATAACGCGCAGCACCCGCGTGCATCATTTCCACCGCACAGCAGGCCAGGCCGAAGGTCATCGGCCACAGGGAACCAGTACGGGTCCAGTTGATGAGCTTGTCAGCCGTAGTGGTGACAAAGCCCTTCTCGAGAATGCCCTCTACTCCCATTCCAGAGCTCCTTTTTTCCACATGTAAACGAAGCCAAGCGTCAGGACAGTGAGGAACTCCAGCATTACGCCGAAACCGTAAACACCCAGTTCTTTGAACACCACGGCCCATGGGACCAAGAAGGCCACTTCCAGATCGAACAGGATGAACAGAATGGCGATCAGGTAATACCGAACGTCAAACTTCATCCGTGCGTCTTCAAATGCTTCGAAGCCGCATTCGTAAGGAGACAGCTTTTCGGGATCAGGCCGATTGGGTGCAACCAGCCACCCTAAAACCAGCGGACCTACCCCGACCAGCAGGCCGACGATGACAAACAACAGAATGGGAAAGTAATTTTGCAGCATTTCCCGAACACCCCTAAAAGAAAGGAGGCCACAGACCTCCTTGACTCCAAACAAAACAGGCCACCGGAATCCCGGCGGCCTGTTTTTTGAATGTGGTGCCGACAGTGAGACTCGAACTCACACAGCCTACGGCCACTACCCCCTCAAGATAGCGTGTCTACCAATTTCACCATGTCGGCAATATCTAGATTGTTACTCCGGAATTACCTTGCCGGAGTTTTGATCCTTTGTTGCGCCGCCCGGGATTTGCGGAGCAACATTTTCGACTGCCGAATCCATCACACCAAGCTTGCCAGTAGAGGCAACATGCAAATAGCTGATCAGCATCAACATCGAAAAGAATACGACAGCCGCCAAAGCGGTAGCCCTACTCAGGAAATTTGCGGAACCTGTTGCACCAAACAGACTGCCGGACGAGCCACTACCAAAGGCCGCGCCCATGTCAGCGCCCTTGCCATGCTGCATCAGGACAAGAACGATAATTGTCAGCGCGGAGATAATCAGCGCGACGAGTGCAAAAGTATTCAGAAGTTCCATATTATAAAATCTTTTTAGCGGACTGACAAATTTTGCCAAAGCCCTTGGCTTCCAGAGAAGCACCGCCCACCAGGGCGCCGCCTACGCTTGCCAGCGACAGAATCGCATCCGCGTTATCAGCCTTGACGCTTCCGCCATAGAGGACGCGAATACTAGCAGACGCCCCATGGCATTGCAACACGCGATCCCGAATCAACTGATGCGCCGCATCAATCTGCTCAATACTGGCGACGCGACCGGTGCCAATTGCCCACACCGGCTCGTAGGCCACCACGTATTCCTGCCCGGCAATCGCATCCAGCGTCTTGAGCTGCTCAGCTACCACGTCCGCGAAGCGGCCGGACTCACGCTCGTCCAGCGTTTCGCCCACGCAATATACCGGCACCAGACCTGCGGCCACTGCGGCCTGCAGCTTGTCGCGCAGGCAGGCATCGTTTTCGCCGAAGTATTGCCGGCGCTCGGAGTGGCCAATCAAGACATAGCGACAGCCGATGTCCGCCAGCATGGCGGCACTGCTCTCGCCGGTAAATGCGCCATCACTGGCATAGCGGCTGACATCCTGTGCCGCCACGGCCAGCGGGCTGCCAGCAAACAGTTGCCCCAGCTGTGCCAGGTACGGAAATGGCGCTGCAATCCCCACTCCATCACGATTGATGTCCGGGTCGGCCAGCATGGCCTGCACCAACGCCACGTTGGCCGCAAGACGGCCATTCATTTTCCAGTTACCCAACACCAGCTTGTTCTGCATTACCTGCCTCCATCTGCCTTGATCCAGTTTCGCCGCGCAGTATATCAGCAGCGGCACACCGCCCAGTATTGTGACGAACTGTAATATTTCTGAAATCAGAAGCCTCTAGCATCCGCTCCATCGAAACACGTCCTTCACCCTGGAGCACACATGAAACTCGCAACTCGTTGGGCTGTTACCCTGGCACTGTCTACTTTTGTTGTTGGCACCGCGGCTGCCGCCGATATCACTGGCGCTGGCGCAACCTTCCCCTACCCGCTGTATGCCAAGTGGGCCGAAGCCTACAAGGCCAAGACCAACAACAACATGAACTACCAGTCCATCGGCTCCGGCGGTGGCATCAAGCAGATCCAGGCCAAGACAGTGGACTTCGGTGCCTCCGACATGCCGCTGAAGCCGGAAGAACTGGACAAGGCCGGCCTGACCCAATTCCCGACCGTGATCGGCGGCGTGGTACCGGTAGTTAACCTGCCTGGCATTACCGCCGGCCAGCTCAAGCTGACCGGTCCGCTGATCGCCGACATCTACCTGGGCAAGATCAGCAATTGGAACGATGCCGCCATCGCCAAGCTGAACCCGGGCGTAAAACTGCCGGATCAGAAAATTACCGTGGTACGCCGCTCCGATGGCTCCGGCACCACCTTCGTGTTCACCAACTACCTGTCCAAGGTCTCGCCGGAGTGGAGCAGCGCCATTGGCTCCAACACCGCGGTTAACTGGAAGACCGGTGTAGGCGGCAAGGGCAATGAAGGTGTGGCCAACTATGTAACCCGCATCAAGGGCGCCATCGGCTACGTGGAATACGCCTACGCCAAGCAGAACAAGATTGCGCATGCCGCAGTACAGAATGCCGCCGGCAGCTTTGTACAGCCGGATGACAGCACCTTCAAGGCTGCCGCCGCCGGTGCCGACTGGGCCAAGACCAAGGATTTCTACCTGATCCTGACCAACCAGCCGGGCAAGGACAGCTGGCCTATCGCCAGTGCCACCTTCATCCTGATGCACACCAAGCAGGACAAGCCGGCACAAGGCACCGAAGCGCTGAAGTTCTTCGACTGGGCCTACAGCAACGGCGATGCCACTGCTGCCCAACTGGACTACGTGCCGATGCCGGCTAATGTGAAGGCACTGATCCGCAACAGCTGGAAGCAGATCAGCAGCACTTCCGGCGCCCCGGTGTGGAAATAAGCTGGCAGTTGTAACCGCCAGATGAAGCCGGGAGGACAACTCCCGGCTTTTTGTCTGCCTTACCGCGATTGTGAGCAAAATGGAAAATACCCATAACGCAGCGCACCTCAAGCGCCAGGTGCTGCTGGATGCCCTGTTCCGGCTGCTGACCAAGAGCTTTGCCTTCCTGGTGCTGGCCTTGCTGCTCGGCATCCTGCTGTCCCTGCTGATTGGCGCCATGCCCAGCATCCAGCATTTTGGCCTGGGCTTTCTGACCAGCAGCGACTGGGATCCGGTAGCTGAAAAATTCGGCGCCGTAGTGCCCATCTTCGGCACGCTGGTGACGTCCTTCATTGCGCTGCTGATCGGTGTGCCGGTGAGTTTCGGCATCGCCCTGTTCCTGACCGAGCTGTGCCCGCCGGTGCTCAAGCGCCCGCTGGGTATTGCGGTGGAACTGCTGGCCGGCATTCCCTCCATCATTTACGGCATGTGGGGCCTGTTCGTGTTTGCGCCGCTGTTCAGCGAGCATGTACAGCCGTGGGTGCTGGAAAACGTGGGGGAGCTGCCGCTGATCGGCTTCCTGTTCCAGGGCGCGCCGATGGGTATCGGCATGTTCACCGCCGGCCTGATCCTGGCCATCATGGTGATTCCGTTCATCGCTTCGGTAATGCGCGACGTGTTCGAAGTGGTACCGCCGATGCTGAAAGAGTCTGCCTACGGTTTGGGCGGCACTACCTGGGAGGTAGTGCGTTACGTGGTACTGCCCTACACCAAGACCGGCGTAGTCGGCGGCATCATGCTGGGGCTGGGCCGCGCACTGGGCGAAACCATGGCGGTAACCTTCGTGATCGGCAACTCCTCCACCTTCTCCACCGGCCTGTTCGATGCCGGCAACTCGATTGCCTCCACCCTGGCCAACGAATTCGCCGAGGCCAATGGCGAGCTGTACCTGGCATCGCTGATTGAACTTGGCCTGATCCTGTTCTTTATTACTTTTGTCGTGCTGTCCTGCTCCAAGCTGCTGCTACTGCGCTTGAAGAAGCAGGAAGGCCACGCATCCTGAGGAGGCAACATGACGATGACTGTTGCCCGCAATGACAAGGCAGAGAAGCCCATGGCAGCTCCCGCACACCGCAGCCGCGCGATCTATGCGCGCCGCCGCCTGATAAACAACTTCAACATGCTGGCCGCAACCCTGGCCATGGCTTTCGGCCTGTTCTGGCTACTGTGGATCCTGTGGACGCTGCTGCAGCACGGTCTGTCCGGCCTGTCGCTGGATGTGTTCACCAAGGTTACCCCGCCGCCGGGTTCGGCTGGCGGTCTGGCCAATGCCATTGCCGGCTCGCTGCAGATGACTTTCTTCGGCACCCTGATCGGCACCCCGATCGGCATCATGGCCGGCATCTACCTGGCGGAATTCGGCGACCGCGGCTGGCTGGCACCGGCTACCCGCTTCATCAACGACATTCTGCTGTCGGCACCGTCCATCGTGATCGGCCTGTTCATCTACGAGGTCTACGTGATCTCGGTGGGGCATTTCTCCGGCTGGGCCGGCTCGCTGGCTCTGGCCTTGCTGGTGATTCCGGTGGTGGTACGCACCACCGAGAACATGCTGCGCCTGGTACCGGGCAGCCTGCGCGAAGCCGCCTATGCACTGGGCGCGCCGCAGTGGAAGGTTACCCTGTACGTAACGCTGCGCTCGGCCAAGGCCGGCGTGATCACCGGCATCCTGCTGGCAGTGGCGCGTATTTCCGGCGAAACCGCACCGCTGCTGTTCACTGCGCTGAACAACCAGTTCTGGAGCAACATGAACCAGCCGATGGCCAACCTGCCCATCGTGATCTTCCAGTTCGCCATGAGCCCGTACGAAGACTGGCATGCCCTGGCCTGGGCCGGCTCCATCCTGATCACCTTCAGCGTACTGGCCCTGAACATTCTCGCTCGCTGGCTTGGCAGCCAGAAAACCCAATCCCATTGAGGCTTGACGACTCATGACTACTACCGACATCAAGCTGCAGGTCAAGAACCTGAACTTCTACTACGGCAAGTTCCACGCACTGAAGCAGATCAACCTGGATATTCCGGCCGGCAAGGTCACCGCCTTCATCGGCCCGTCCGGCTGCGGCAAGTCCACCCTGCTGCGCACCTTCAACCGCATGTTCGAGCTGTACCCGGGCATGCGCGCCGAGGGCGAGATTCTGCTGGATGGCAGCAACCTGCTGGCCAAGAGCGTGGATGTGAACATGCTGCGCGCCAAGGTGGGCATGGTGTTCCAGAAGCCCACGCCGTTCCCGATGTCCATCTACGACAACATCACCTTCGGTGTGAAGCTGTACGAAAACCTGTCGCGCGCCGAAATGGACGACCGCGTGGAATGGGCACTGCGCAAGGCGGCGCTGTGGGGCGAGGTGAAAGACAAGCTGAAGCAATCCGGCAACTCGCTGTCCGGCGGCCAACAGCAGCGACTGTGCATCGCCCGCGCCGTGGCCACCCGCCCGGAAGTGCTGCTGCTGGATGAGCCGACCTCGGCGCTCGACCCGATCTCCACCGGCCATATCGAAGAGCTGATCCACGAGCTGAAGCAGGACTACACCATCGCCATCGTTACCCACAACATGCAGCAGGCGGCACGGGTGTCCGACTACACCGCCTATATGTATCTGGGTGAACTGATGGAATTCGGCGATACCGACAGCATCTTCACCGCGCCCAAGCGCAAGGAGACCGAGGACTACATCACCGGTAAATTCGGCTAATATTACAGATATATTACAAAGCCCTTACGGTTTGCGCCGCAAGGGCTTTTTTCTTTTTGGATCAAGCATCTACAGCACAAGCAAATACGCCTTTGTCAAGCCGGCGGCGCAGTTTTTTGGCAACTAGTCGACATCCGGCAAAAAGATTATTACAGCCTCTTGACGTGTCATGTTCCAACCCCAAGAATCGCGGCTTTCCTAATCTCTGCAGCCCAAATCATGCTGGAATTGCTCACAGGACTCGACACCTCGCTGGCCGTGGTCCTCGTTCTTTCCGTCGGCTTCGTGCTGGCTTTCGAATTCATCAATGGCTTCCATGACACCGCCAACGCGGTGGCAACCGTGATCTACACCCAGTCGATGAAACCGCAGACTGCCGTACTGCTGTCCGGTTTCTTCAACTTCCTTGGCGTGTTCTTCGGCGGTCTGGCCGTGGCTTATGCCATCGTGAACCTAATCCCCACCGAGATGCTGCTGAACATCCAGTCCACCCAGGGCATGGTGATGGTGTTCGCCCTGCTGGCATCGGCCATCGTGTGGAACCTGGGTACCTGGTACTTCGGCATCCCCGCCTCCAGCTCGCACACCCTGATCGGCTCCATTCTGGGCGTGGGCATCGGCAATGCGCTGATTACCGGCGACTCCATCGCCAACGGCATCAACTGGAGCAAGGCCATCGACGTGTTCCTGTCGCTGTTCGTGTCGCCGCTGTTCGGTGCCGGCCTGGCTGGCCTGATGCTGTTCGCGCTGCTGAAAATCCGCCCGCTGAGCAATATTCACAAGTCGCCATTCCAGCGCCAGCAGATCGAGGGACGCAAGCATCCGCCGTTCTGGGCGCGCTTCATGCTGATCGTGTCCTCGATGGGCATGAGCTTCACCCACGGCTCCAACGACGGCCAGAAAGGTGTCGGCATGGTAATGCTGGTGCTGATCGCGCTGGCGCCGGCACAGTTCGTGGTGAACCTGGACGCCGAGCCGATCCAGATCGAGCACACCAAGATTGCCGCCGTGCAGCTGAAGGAAATGTATCAGCGCAACCAGGCCATCATTGATGCCAAGTACCCGGCTGGCGGCACCCACACCTGCGAAGTCAACAAGGTCGTTACCGAAAGCGGTGCCCTGCTCTCCGCCATCGGCGATGCCAAGTCCCTGCAGCAACTGCCGGAAAACTCCCGTGCCGATGTCCGCACCCAGCTGATCTGCCTGGCCGATGCCGCCAAGAAGATCGCCAAGGTGCCGGGTATCAGCGATGTGGACCAGAAACAGCTGAAGGGCCTGCAGAAAGACCTGGCCGCCACCACCGAATACGCCCCGACCTGGGTGATTGTCGCCGTGGCGCTGGCGATCGGTCTGGGTACCATGGTGGGCTGGAAGCGCGTGGTACACACCATTGGCGAGAAGATCGGCAAGCAGGACATGACCTACGCCCAGGGTATGTCGGCGCAGACCATGTCGGCCGCCGCCATCGGCCTGGCCAGTGTGATCGGTGCACCGGTATCCACTACCCAGATCCTGTCCAGTGCCGTAGCCGGTACCATGCTGGTGAACCGTGCCGGCATCCACTTCTCTACCGTGAAGACCATCGCCCTGACCTGGGTGCTGACGCTGCCGGTGAGCATGGGCCTGGCCATCAGCCTGTACTACTTTGGCGTGAAGCTGTTCGTATAAGCGGCAGCGACACCATGCACAAGGGCTGCCACCGGCAGCCCTTTTTGTTTACCCGCCAGTTGGCCGCAGGCCAGTCTTACGCCTTGAGGAAGTGCTCGCGTCCGGCCAGCCAGCGTGTCAGATGTGCATGCGCCTGTTGCGGCCAACGCTGCAGCAGTTGCGGCGCCAGCTGGCGGGCCGCCTCGAGCAGCTCGATATCCGCCTCCAGGTCGGCAAAGCGCAGCATCGGCAGGCCGCTCTGGCGCGCACCCAGGAACTCGCCCGGGCCGCGGATGTTCAGGTCCTGGCGCGCAATCTCGAAGCCATCGGTGTTCTCGTAGATCACCTTCAACCGCGCCTTGGCCAGCTCTGACAGCGGCGTCTCGAACAGCAGCACGCAGGTGGATTTAGCGGCGCCACGCCCTACCCGGCCGCGTAGCTGGTGCAGCTGTGCCAGGCCCATGCGTTCGGCGTGTTCGATCACCATCAGGCTGGCATTGGGCACGTCCACGCCTACCTCGATCACCGTGGTAGCTACCAGGATGTGCAGCTCGCCGGCAGCGAACTGCGCCATCACTGCCGCCTTTTCCGCCGCCTTCATGCGGCCGTGCACCAGGCCGATACGCCACTGCGGCAGATCCTGCTGCAGCACCACATGGGTATCCACCGCGGTCTGCAGCTGCAGCGCTTCCGACTCCTCAATCAGCGGGCACACCCAGTACACCTGGTTGCCCTCGCCGCAGGTCTTGTTGACGTAGCCCACCACCGCATCGCGGCGCTCGGCGCTGATCAGCTTGGTAACGATGGGCGTGCGCCCCGGCGGCAGCTCGTCGATTACCGATACGTCCAGGTCGGCGTAGAAGCTCATCGCCAGCGTGCGCGGAATCGGTGTGGCCGACATCATCAGCTGGTGCGGCTCGGCGCCCTTCTGCTGCAGTGCCAGCCGCTGGCCAACGCCGAAGCGATGCTGCTCGTCGACAATCACCAGCCCCAGGCGCTCGAAGCTCACATCGTCCTGGAACAGCGCATGGGTGCCTACCGCCAGCCGTGCGCTGCCGCTGGCGATGTTGGCCGCCATCTCGCCGCGCGCTTTCTTGCGCAGGCTGCCGGACAACCAGGCCACCTCGATGCCCAGCGGCGCCAGCCAGGCGGACAGCTTGAGGTAGTGCTGCTCAGCCAGAATCTCGGTAGGCGCCATCAGTGCCACCTGGAAGCCGGCCTCGATGGCGGCCAGCGCACTCATCGCCGCCACGATGGTCTTGCCGCTGCCCACATCGCCCTGCAGCAGGCGGTTCATCGGGTGTAGCAAGGCCAGGTCGGCAGTGATCTCGGCCAGCACTTTCTGCTGCGCGCCAGTGAGCGCGAAAGGAAGGTTGGCCGCAAGCCGGCTGCGCAGGCTGCCATCCCCGCTGATTACCGGCGCAGTGCCTTCGCGCCGTGCACGGTAGGCCAGCCGCATCGACAGCTGCTGCGCCAGCAGTTCGTCGAACTTCAGCCGCTGCCAGGCCGGCAGATTACCGTCGGTCAGCTGGGTGGCGGAGTATTCCGGGCCGGGCCGATGCAGCAGCTGCACCGCGTCGGCAAACGGCATCAGCCCCAGGCTACGGCGCACTTCATCCGGCAGCGTTTCCGGCAGCGGCAGCGCCTTGAGTTCGGCATGGATCAGCCGGCGCAGCACCGGCTGGGTCAGCCCGTTCACCGTCGGGTATACCGGGGTGAGGCTGTCGGCCAGCGCATCGCCCTCGCGCACGCTGCGCAGCTTGGGGTGCACCATCTCGTCGCCGAAGAAGCCACGGCGGATTTCACCCAGCGCCCGCACCCGGCTACCCTTGGCCAGCGCCTGCTGGGTGTTGGGATAGAAGTGGATGAAGCGCAGCACCAGCTTGCCGGATTTGTCCTCGATCTGCGCCACCAGCTGGCGGCGCGGGCGGAACTGCACCTCGCACTGCGTTACCTCGCCCTCCACCAGCACTGCCTGGCCATACGGCGCCTGGGCTATCGGGTAGAGATGGGTTTCGTCCTCGTAACGCAGCGGCAGGTGCAACACCAGGTCGAAGCGGCGGCGGATGCCCAGCTTTTCCAGTTTCTTGGCGGTAGCGGCCGGCGCCGCAGGCGGCTGGCTGGCGATGTCGACGGGATGGTTCATGCCGCGATTGTACCCAAGAACCGCCAGCGGCCAAGGTGCTCGCCCGGCGACAATGGCGACAAAATGCAAACGGGACGGCTCATGCCGTCCCGCGAATGCTGCCAGCCTGGCTAGCGCCAGGCACCTGCAGCCTTACTGCCGTTCCCACACCTGGGTGCGACCAAGCAGGGAGATGCCAAGGAAGCCACGCACTTCCAGCTTCTTGCCGCCTTCGATCAGCTTGGCCTTGGCGCTGTATACCTTGCCGGACTTGGGATCCAGGATCTTGCCGTTCTCCCAGTCGTCGCCGTCCTTCTTCAGGCCGGTCATGATGGTCAGGCCGACAATGGGCTTGCCTTTCAGTGCACCATCACATTTGTCGCAAACGGCATCCGGATTGTTGAACAGCTTGATTACCTTGCCGGTGAGCTCGCCGTTGGGCGCCTCGCTGATTTCCACCAGCGATTTGGCTTGCTTGGTTTCGTCATCAATGGTTTTCCAGGTGCCGGCGGCGGTGGCAGCCATGGCGGCCTGGGTGGCCAGCAGCAGCGCCGTCATGGCTACCAGTTTGCTGATTGCGTTCATCTGCGTATCTCCCTCGTGTTGTCTGGCGCGGGCACCCCTCATGCCTTTTCAAACGCCAGTTTGGTGTCGCGGCTCTAACCGCGTTACGCAAAACTATCAGTCACTTGTATGAACGTCAATGTCGGGGCCGGCATTCGGCACCATGCCGCTTTGCAGCCAGGCAGCCCAATCCGGCCGGCCATTGCGCAGCGCTTGCTGTGCGGCCAGTGACCAGTCGTAGACGATACGCAACAGTTGCAGCTGCCAGCCGCCCGCCACGCGTTCCACGATGGCATAACTGGCGTGCGGCACACCGGTCTGCACCCGGTGATAACCGCCGTCGTGGTCCTCGTAAGCCGGTAGCCCCACGCTGCCGGGGTTGAGCAGCAACGGCCCGCCCGGCAACTGCAGGATGCGTGGCATGTGGCTGTGGCCACACAACACCAGCGTGGCCGCGCTTGGCCCCAGCCGCCCTGCCACGGTTGCCGTGCTGGCCGGCACCAGGTTGGCCGCAGCGATGTCATCCAGCAGGTACTGCAGATCGCTGTGCGGCGTACCGTGGGTAAGCTGTACATCGCCCAGCTGCAGCGCCCGTGGCAGCGATGCCAGCCAGGCACGCTGCAACGGCGAGGTCTGCTCATAGGCATACTGGTCGGACGGGCCTCCGGGGCGTTGCTGACAGGCCAGCAACTGCCGTTCGTGGTTGCCGGCGACAGTGGGCAGGTTCAGACCCATCAGCAGGTCTGCGGTTTCCGTCGGCCACAGTGGCCCGGACAGGATGTCGCCCAGGTTCAGCGCGTGCTGGACGCCGCGTGCATGCATGTCAGCCAGCACCGCCTGCAACGCCGGCAAATTGCCGTGGATGTCGGAGAGAACAGCGAAGCGATCGGGCAACATGGCGATTACCTCAACGAAAAAGCGGCCAGAGGCCGCTTGAAAGTGTAGACAACGCCCTTTCGCCTTGCGGAAGGGCGTTGTCTTGTAAACGGAAAGGCTGCCGATTGAACAAGCTACTCGGGGCAGCCCGACTTTGCCGGGGCCGGTAGCTGCCAAGTGCAGCACGCTGCTGCAGCCTGAAGCGGCGGACCGGTCGCTTGCTGGTGGAAACTGCTGCCGTTCAGGGCAGGTGGAAAATGCCCTCACCCAGCTGCTGCACCTTGCCGCCTACCTGTACCGCGCCGTTGGCGGCCACGTCCAGGTACAGCACATTGGGACGCTGGATCGCCTCGCCCTGCTCGATGCGCCACGACAGCGGCGCCAGGCCGTTCAGCGCGCACCAGCCGCCCAGGTTGGCGCAGGCGCTGCCAGTGCCCGGGTCCTCGATAACGGCGCCCTGCTGTTCGAAAAACAGCCGCACGGTGGCGATGTTGTCCGCCACGTGCCACAGGTAGGCAATACTGCGTCCCGGGCGCAAGGTAGCGTGACGCACGAACAGCTCATGCAGCGGCCGCGCCGCCAGTACCGCCTCGCGGCTGGCCAGGCGGATCAGCAACTGCTCGCTGCCGGCGTTCACCCACATCGGCTCGGCGGCGATATCTGTAGCAGCAATGCCCAGCATCGCTGCGGCATCGGCGGCGGCAAGGTTGGCCGCACGCTGCGTCGCCGGCACCGCGGTGAGACGGAACACGCCATCCTGTCGCTGGATCGGGATCAGCCCGGCCCGGGTGCGCAGCGTGAAGCTGTCGCCCAACCCCTGCCGCGCATGCAGCACCGCGGCGCTACCGATAGTGGGGTGACCAGCGAATGGCAACTCGTAGCTGGGGGTGAAGATGCGCAGGCTGGCCACGGCCTCGGCATCGCCCGGCAGCAGGAACACGGTTTCCGACAGGTTGAACTGGCGCGCGATCAGCTGCATGTCGTCGTCGCTCAAGCCTTGCGCGTCGGTAAATACCGCCAGCGGGTTGCCGCCAAAGCGGCTTTCGGCAAACACATTGACGATCTGGTAACGGTAACTGCTCATGCGGAGGCTCCTGCCGGCTATGGTCAGCCTGGATTAAGCCATGCCAACGGCACAGAAAACAGCCGTTACCGGCAAACAGTCTGTTTCGGCCGCTGCCGCAATGGTGACAGTTGCTCGGTTTTGGATACTGGATTCTGTCACCAACAGAATTTTGTTACACTGCGCCCCGGTCGCATTTGGACTGGCTGTACCTGCTTGATTGTTCGGCGGTTTCCGGATTGTCAGGCGGTTGGTCGCAAAGCGGCTGGTCACGCGCCCGGCGCGGGCCATAACCATAACGACAGCTACGTGGAACTGAAATGCAGCAAAATCCTACCCTACTCGGCAAGCTCATGAACGGCAGCATCGTGCTGCAGATCATGCTCGGCATGCTGGCCGGCATTGCGCTGGCGGTCATCTCCCCCGATAGCGCCAAGGCGCTTACCTTCCTGGGCACCCTGTTCGTCAAGGCGCTGAAAGCCGTGGCACCGGTACTGGTGTTCGTACTTGTGGCCAGCGCCATCGCCAGCAAGAAACAGGGCGTGCAGAGCAATATGCGCCCGGTACTGGCGCTGTATCTGGTCGGCACCTTCCTTGCCGCCCTCAGTGGCGTCATCGTCAGCTTTGCCTTCCCGACCCAGCTGACACTGGTGGCGGCAGCCAGCGGCACCACGCCACCGGCCGGCATCGGCCAGGTGATCAACAACCTGGTGTTCCAGATCGTGGATAACCCGGTGAATGCCATTGCCAGCGGCAACTACATCGGCATCCTGGCCTGGGCGGTAGCACTGGGCATGGCACTGCATGCCGCGTCCGACGGCACCAAGCGCGCGCTGGGCGAACTGTCCGACGCCATCAGCCGCGTGGTGCAGGTGATCATCCGCTTCGCCCCGCTGGGCGTGTTCGGCCTGGTGGCCGAATCGGTAGCCACCACCGGCCTGTCGGCACTGCTGGGCTACAGCCAGCTGCTGCTGGTACTGGTGGGCTCCATGCTGTTCATCGCCCTGGTGGTGAACCCGCTGATCGTGGCACTGACCATTCGCCGCAACCCGTACCCGCTGGTCTTCACCTGCCTGCGCGAAAGCGGCATCACCGCCTTCTTCACCCGCAGCTCTGCGGCCAACATCCCGGTAAACATGAACCTGTGCAAGAAGCTGGGGCTGAATGAAGACACCTACTCGGTATCGATTCCGCTGGGTGCCACCATCAATATGGCCGGCGCCGCCATCACCATCTCGGTGCTGAGCCTGGCAGCGGTGCACACCCTGGGTATCGCCGTGGACCTGCCCACCGCGCTGCTGCTGTCGGTGGTGTCCGCCATCGCCGCCTGCGGCGCCTCCGGTGTGGCCGGTGGCTCGCTGCTGCTGATTCCGATGGCCTGCAGCCTGTTCGGCATCGGCAACGACGTGGCCATGCAGGTAGTGGCAGTGGGCTTCATCATCGGCGTGGTGCAGGATTCCGCCGAAACCGCGCTGAACAGTTCCACCGACGTACTGTTCACCGCCGCCGCCTGCATTGCAGCTGGCGATGTCTCCGAGCCTGCCGCGCAGCTGGCCAGCAACGAGATCTGATTCAGCGCCCGGCACAGTTAGGCCGCCGGTTTACCCCGGTTGGCCTGCTGTGCTGCTTTCCCCAAAACGCAGTGCGGCAATCGCCTCTGCCCGCATCCAGTCGTAGATATCATCGATATCACAGTCATAGACCGGGTCCCCGGACACCACCCCCTGCAAGTCCGCGCCGCCCAGGCTGGACGTCGCCAGGAAGCGCGACACGCCGATCACGTAGAAACTGCCACTGGCCTGATAGGCCGCCGGCAGATCCTGCGAGCGGCTGACCTCCTGCGCTGCGGCGATGTAAGGGCGGAAATGACCGCCATCGGCAGACTGGTAGCACCACTGCGGATGCGTCTGTGCCGCCGCAAACGCCCATACCGGCGCGCCATCGGCCGCCATGCAGCGCTGTAGCGCCTCGCGCAGCATCCCGGCATCGCGAAATGGCGTGGTAGCTTGCAGCAGCACCAAATAATCGTAATGCTCGCCAGCTATCGCCTGTGCCTCTAGCGCATGCTGGATTACCGCCACCGAGCCGGCCGTATCCGATGCCAACGGCGCCGGCCTCAGCCAGGGCACCTGCGCTCCGTACTGGCGGGCAATCGCAGCAATCGATTCCGCATCGGTAGACACCAGCACGTCACTCAGCTCCGGCTGCTGGCAGGCGAATTCGACAGTCCAGGCCAGCAGGGGCTTGCCATGCAAGGGCTTGATATTCTTGTCTGCCAGCCGCTTAGACCCGGCCCTGGCCGGAATCAGCGCCAGTACGCGAGGCGCCGCACTCATGCAAACACCCCGACATATTCCTCACACGCGCGCTCGAAATCCTCGATCCGCCCGATATCGATCCAGTACTCGTGCACCGGGAAGCCACTGGTAGGCAGGCCCTGCCGGATCAATTGCTGGAACAGCATCGGCATGTCGTAGAACTCGCCGGGCGGAATCATCGTCAGCACCTCCGGTGACAGCAGATAAATACCGGCACTGACAAATACCTTGTTCTCCGGCTTCTCCACGATATCCACCAGTTTGTGCTCATCCACCGTCACCACACCGTAAGGAATGGTATGGCTGAATTGGCGCATGGCCAGCGTGGCCGTGGACTGGTGTTGCAGGTGAAACGCCAGCATGGCTTCGAAATTGAGCTTGGCCAGAATATCGCCGTTCATGACAAACAGCGGCAATTGTGGCGTTTCCGGCAGCAGGCTCAGCGCCCCTGCCGTGCCCAGGCGCTGGTTCTCTTCCAGGTAGGCAATTTCTACCCCCCAGCGCGAGCCGTCGCCGAAATAGGCCTTGATCTTGTCCGACATGTAATTGACGGAGATGTAAAAGCGGTGAAAGCCGAACTCGATAAAACTGCTGAGGATGGTTTCCAGAATCGGCCGGTTTCCCACCGGCAGCAGCGGCTTGGGGCAGTCATCGGTCAGCGGGCGCAAACGGCTGCCCAGCCCGCCGGCCATCAGCACCACGATATTGTCGCGACGTTGCGGGCTGAGCAGCGCGTGAATGGTTTCGATACCGATGACCACGCGATTGCTGTCCACCACCGGGATATGGTTGATGCGCCGGCTGCGCATCATCGCCAGCACCAGCTGGCGGTCATCCTCCGGTGCCACGCATAGCGGACTGGTATTCATCAGCCCTGCCACCTCGCTATCCAGCGAGCAGCCGCGCAGAATGCCACGCCGCACATCGCCATCGGTCAGGATGCCCAGCAACTGGTATTGCGGGGTGGTCACCAGCGCGATCTGGCAGGCGCCACGGTCAATGGCGGCGATGGCCTCGCGCAAGGTGGCAGTCGGCGCCACCACGATATCTTTCCAGTTGATCATGCTCGCCCCATCACGCCTTGACACCCTCGATCAGCCACTCGGCCACCACCTGCTCGCCACCGCCATAGCTCACGGTGGTTTTTTCCACCTGCAGCTGCCCAAAAGGCTGGAACAGCGTGTCCAGCTGTTCGCGGCGGGTGAAGCGGGAGGCCCCCTTGTGCGCCAGTGGGCCATCGCTACAAATATAGTAATCGTCCTCCAGCCGCTGCCCGCTGCCCATGCCCCAGGTTTCCGCACTGAAGGTACGGGCAAAGATGCGCCCCCCCGGCTTGAGCAGCTGCCAGGCTTGCCGGTAGATGCTAAGCGCCGAGTCGAAGGGCATGCAGTACACGCACTCATTGTCGATCACAGCATCGAAACTCTCTGTCGGCAGATCCAGCATGGTGACATCTGCCACCAGCAACTGCCCGCGCTCACGCCAGCCCGGACACTCCAGATCCAGCCGCTCGCCAGCCTGCCGAATCGCCGTAGGCGAACCATCGACACCGACAAAACCAAAGCCTTCACGTGCCAGAAACCAGAGGTTTGCGCCAGGGCCGCAGCCCAGTTCCAGAAAGCGGATCTGACTACGCTCGGTCTGGTAATAGTTTCTGGCCACAAAGCGGATCAAGGGCTCCGCCGGATATTTGCCCCAGGCCTGTTGCGAGAAAACCGTCTCCCAGGTCGGATTCCACTGCATATTCTTGTTTTCCTTTGCAAGTCAGACAGCCGACAGTAGCGACCAGTCGATGGTGTCGTCCGCCACCAGCGGCTGCAGCAAGATGCGGCCAACCACGCTATCCACATGCTCTGCATACAGGCCGCGGTCGGCGCGCTTGAAACACAAATCCTCCAGCCGCAGGCGGGTGCCAGCCGGCAGCGCGCTGGCTGCCACGATACGGCGCCGCACCAGCGGCTTGATCCGCTCCTCGCTGGGGTTGGGCCACTTCACGCCATCCCCCAGCGCCTGTTCGATGGAACGTATCTGCCGCACCATCTGCGCGAATTCATCCGGCGCCATCGAGGCGGCATGATCCGGCCCGGTCATGCCCTTATCCAGGGTCAGGTGCTTCTCGATCACCTGCGCGCCCAGCGCCACCGCCGCCACCGGCACTTCGCAGCCCAGCGTATGGTCTGAGTAGCCCACCCGCAGCCGGAATGCTTGCTGCATGGTCTGCATCGCACGCAGATTGACCTCCTGCGGCGGGCAGGGGTAGTTGGTAGTGCAATGCAGCAGCAGCAGTTCCTGCTGGTTGTGCTCTCGCAATAGCCGCACCGCGCGCTCCACCTCGCCCAGGGTCGCCATGCCGGTCGACAGGATCATCGGCCTTTGCTTGGCGGCGATACGGCGCAGGAAAGGCAGGTTACTCACTTCGCCGGAGCCGATCTTGATCCACGGCAGCTGCAACTGGTCGACCAGGAAATCCAGGCTGTCCTCGTCGTCCGGCGTGGACAGAAAATCGATGCCCACTTGCCGGGCGTACTGCTGCAGCTCGGCAAAGTCGGCATAACTCAGTTCCAGCGCCTTCACCATCTGGAACTGGCTATCGCCGCCGCCCAGGTTCTGCTGCTGGTAGGTCGCCATCGGCGTGTGGCGGGTAAGTATCTTTTCGGTCTTGAAGGTCTGAAACTTTACCGCGTCGGCACCGGCGGCCCTGGCCGCGTCGATCAGCTGTCGCGCCAGCGCCACGCTGCCGTTATGGTTCACGCCGGCTTCGGCAATGATGTAGACCGCGCTCATCTTGATTTCCTCAGGCTAACGGGCACCTCGAAAAACTCCCGCTTTCGTCGCGATACTGCGTTGCTCACGAAAAATGTCTCCTTACATCAAACATATGCGGCGTCGACATTTTTCATTCGCGCCTTGTCTCACTTAGAAATCCGGTTTTTTCAAGGCCCCCTAACAGGCTGTTCCAGTCGTCGGCATGCAATGCGGTGTCGAAGCGCTTGCGCCGCAGCTGCTCGCGGCTATAGCGCTCTAGCGCATGATCAATGGCCTGAACGATGCGCAAGGCATTATTACCGTCCAGGAAAGGGTCGTACGGGTTGGGGCACTGGCGGGCAAATGCCTGGAATGGTGCGGACAGTACCTGGCGCAGGGCCGCGACAATCTCGCTGGCGACATAAGGCAGATGCAGTACCGACTCCGCCGCCAGCCGGTTCTGCTGGCGGGCGCCGATATTCAACGCCGGCACGCCGAACGAGGCCGCCTCCACGATGCCGCTGGAGGAGTTGCCCACTACCGCCCTGGCACGGCGCATCACGGCCAGATAGTTGCGCCGGCCGAAATGCGGCACCAGCCGGCTGTTGTCGTGCTGCTGCACGAAGTCCTGAATCGCGGCCAGCACAATATCGGCGCCCTGCTCGGTAGCGGGGGCGGTAAACACAATCTGCAGCTCGGGAAACGCCTGCAATGCGGCCAACAGGCTGTGAATCTGCGTGGCCACCGGCGTAGCGCTCTCCAGCGTAGACGGGTGATAGGTCACCAGCAGCGTATCCCGCGTCAGGTCCACGCCAAATTGCTGTTGTACCTCGGCATCGCTGGCGATGTCGGCCTGATGGATCACGTCCAGCCCGCACTCTCCCACCACGCTGATGCGCCAGTCCTCCTCGCCCATGCTGCTGAGGTTGCGAGCGTAGGCTGCCGCAGCGGCAAAGTGCAGGCTGGCAAGCTTGCTATGCGCATGGCGCACGCTGTCGTCGATCACCCCTTCGGTCACTTCGCCGCCGCTGATATGCGCCAGCGGAATGCCATGCAGGAAGGCCGGCAGCGTCACGCCCCACAGCTCCCAGCGATCCCCAAGGAACAGCAGCAACTCTGGCGACTGGCTGGCAAACCAGTGCGACGCGGCCAACTGCATGGCTGCCACGGCGGCCACCTGCTGCTCAGCGGTGGTGACATTGAGGGCGATATCGAATGGCACCACGTTCAGCTGCGGCATCTCCAGCCGGGCGGCCTCGATTTCGTGCAGCGACGCTTGCTGGCCACCGAAAAAATGGGCGCCGCTCACCAGCAGGTCGACGCTGAAGCGCGTCACCGCGTGACGGATTACCGGCAGCAGCAGGCCGAAATCGGAACGGGAAGTAGTAAGGATGGCAATACGTTTAGCGGGTTTCATCTTGGATCACGGACAGGATGCGCTGCATGTCTTCTGTGCGATAGCGTGCATCGCAGGGCAGGCTGAGTATACAGGATGCCAGCGTATTCACCACCGGCAAACCGGCCACCGGCCAGTGAATCGGCGCGAAGCAGCCCGCTGCCGCCAGGCGGCTGCGCACCTGGTCGCGCTGGGCGCTGCTGGCAAATGCGCACAGGGCATGCAGCGGGTAAGAGGCGGCAGCATTCAGCAGCTGACAACTGGCCGGCAGCCCCTGCCGCAGGGTTTGGAAATTCACCGCCATGGGCGCCAGCTGCTGCTGCGGCGCCCAGCCGGCCAGCAACTGGCGTGACAGATAGCTGCAGGCATGCGCGCCGGCTGGCGCGCGGTCCAGCAGCGACTCGGCCTCGCGCAGCCAGGCCAGGTTCTCGTTGTCGGCAAAGCCCTGGCTGGCGGACAGACCACGCAAGAGCAGGCCGGCTGCGCGCAAGGCCACGAAATCTAGCCGGCCCGGCAAGTCGGCCTGCGGCAATGCCTGGCGACGGGATGCCAGCAAGCCGCCATCCGGCCATGGCCCGCTCTTGCGCAGGCTGGCGAACACATAATCCGATGCCTGGTTACAGGCCTGCAGCGCCGCCGCATCGAACAACAGGTGGGTGACATCGCTGAGCACCGTCAGCCCGCGCTGCCCGGCCCAGGCCGGCAGTAGCGGGTTGTACACGCCAAAATAGTGAATCACCACGATCACGGCGTTGGCCGCATCCATCGTCAGCGGGATATCGCGTGGCAACAGGTCCGCGCCAACGGCATAGCTGCACACCTGCTTGCCCGCCTGCCGGCAGGCGGTCACCAGCGACAGGCACACCAAGTCGGGCAGCCACACTGTTGGCTGCGGCAACGCCTGCAGCACGGCGAACAGCGCATCGCGACCGGTGGCGAAATACTCGGCCGGCCCCAGCACCTGGCTCAGATAATCCGGCTGGCTGCCGGCCTGTTCCGCGGCCAGTTCCGCAGCCTGTTCCACGCTGGGCACCAGCCAATATTCGCCACCAATGACCTGCATCCTCATGCTCCTCTGGCGTCGGCAATCAGGAAAAACTGCGCATGCCGCAGCGGCAACCGCTGGCGCTCTGCCTGATAGCCGGCCTCGTCGGCAAGCAGCCGGGTGATATGGAACGGCAGCCGCCGGGTGGCGAACTTGCGCTTGAAGCGGCTCAGGCCATCGCTTTCATCCAGCTGCAGGCCACCGCCCAGATGCAGCTGGCGGTACCCCTGTGCCCCGAAATGCTGGATGGCCCCCAGCAACAGGTATTCCATCGCCTGCAGCTGCATGCCCCGCTCACTGGCTGCGCTGAGGTGGTAATGCACCCAGCCGCTGCTATCCGCCAGAAAGAACGCCGCCGCCAGCAGCTCGCCACTGCCCGGATCGCGCACCTCGGCCAGCTGGCAGGCCGGCCCCAGCTGCTGCACGTGGGCGGCAAAGAAATCCGGCGAGAACAGGTAATAGTCAGCCGTGCCCTTGGCGCGCATCAGCGCGGCGTACAGCTGGTAAAACCCGCTGCAATCGACATTGGCGGCAAACGGCTGGAAGCGTAGCTGCAGGCCGGCACGGCGCGCGTAGTTCAGCGACCAGCGCAGTTTCTGCGGCAGCTGCTGCACATAGGTCTCAATATCGCTAGCCTCCGGCAGCTGGCAGGCATAGGTCCAGCGATTGAGCTGCAACTGCTGCTGCCAACCCTGCTGGTTGTCGAGAAACGGCGCATGCCGCAGGAACAGCGCCACGATGCCCTCGGCCGCCAGCGTGGCGCGCAAGCCATCCAGGGTTGGTGCATCCAGCAGCAGCGGCCCGCTACAGCCGCCATAACCATAGGCCGAATACGCCTCGTAACGGCCAGGCCCGATTTGCCGCTGCAGCAACGGCAGCGCCCACTGTTGCCCGGCGCTATCGCGTATCCCGAGACAACGCGCCACGCTGCCATCCTGCGCGGCAAACAGCCGTTGATAGGCGGCTTGCAGATAAATGCAGGGCGTCAGCGCATCGGCACTGTCCGCCCAGTACCACGCGCTGGCCTGCTGCGGCGGGCAGAGCGGCATCGCTCAGCCCCCTGCCGCCAGCAGTGCCGGGCTGCTGGGGATATTGATCAGGGCATCTTCGATGCGCTGTGCCTGCGGCAAGGGCGCAGCCGGGCAATGCTGGTACATCGGCAGCTGGTTGAGCAGGGTCCAGGCCGGACGCGACATCAGCCCGGCGGCATTCAGTGCCTGCAGCAGCGCGTCGCGCAGCTCACGTTGCGGCGATGTCAGCATGATGGCGTTAAGCCAGTAATTGCTGTGGCAGTCAGCCGGCTCGGTCAGCAGCCGCACGCCCTCAACATCGGCCAGCGCCGCCTGGTAGCACGCCGCCAGCGCCCGCTTGCGCTGCAGCATGTCCGGCAGCCGCTCCAGCTGCGCACAGCCCAGCGCGGCGTTGAGATTGGGCATGCGGTAATTCCACGCCACCTCGTCATGCTGGAACGCCCAGGCATGCGGCAGCTTGGCGGTGGTGGTCAGGTGCTTGGCCCGTGCGGCCAACACCGGGTCGGCGGTCAGGATGGCGCCACCGCCGCCGGTGGTCATGACCTTGTTGCCATTGAAACTCAAGGCCCCCAGCAGGCCGAAGGTGCCGGTATGCCGTTGCTGGTAGCGGCTGCCCAGCGATTCGGCGGCATCCTCCACCAGCGGCAGGCCGAAGTCTTGTGCCAGCTGCAGCAAACCCTGCAGATCGGCCGGGTGGCCGAACACATGCATCGGCACCAGGGCGGCGATGCGCCGGCCGGTGAGGCTGTTGATCAGCTGTCCGTGGCGGTAATCGGCAATGCGCTCCAGGTACAGGCGCAGGGCCTGTGGATCCACGCCCAGGGTGCGGCTGTCACTGTCGACGAAATGCGGCACCGCGCCCAGGTAGGACACGGCATTGGCCGTGGCAACAAAGCTGAGCGCCGGCACCAGCACTTCGTCGTCGCGGCCAACCCCGGCCAGCAGCAGCGCCATGTGCAGCGCCGCCGTACCGTTGACGGTGACCACCGCATAGGGCGAGCCGGTGTATTCCGCCAACGCCTGCTCGAAGCGATCGACATACTTGCCTACCGACGATACCCAGCCGGTATCCAGGCATTCCTTGACGTATTGCCACTCGTTGCCGGCAAACTCCGGCTCATGCAGCGGGATGAAATCGCGGCTGGGCAATACGCCATGTACAGCCTGCACCACGGCCGAAACCCATTCGCTTTGCGTGTGTTCGATATGTGGCATGGCAGCTCAGATGTTGTAGCGATCGGTTTTGTAGGCCGCCAGGTTGCCCGGTTCGGTAAACCAGGCCACGGTGTGCTGCAGGCCACGGCGCAGGCCTTCGTGGCCGGCAAATGCCGGCTGCCAGCCAAACAGCGCGCGAGCCTTGTCGTTGCTGGCCCACAGCCGCTCAACCTCGCTGTTTTCCGGGCGCAGGCGCTGGCTATCGGTTTCGATACTTACCTCCACCCCCATTACCTCGGCAATCAGCGCCACGGTATCGCCAATGGAAATCTCGAAACTGGAACCCAGATTCACCACTTCGCCAATGCCGTTTTCCGATTCGGCGGCGGCGATAAAACCGGACACGGTGTCCTGCACATAATTGAAATCCCGCGTCGGGTGCACCGCCCCCAGACGCAATACCCGCTGCCCGCTGGCAATCTGGGTAATGATGGTAGGAATCACCGCCCGCGCGGATTGGCGCGGCCCATAGGTATTGAATGGCCGCACGATGCTGACCGGCAGGCCGAAAGACGCAAAAAAGGAATACGCCAGCTGATCGGCGCCGATTTTGGAAGCGGAATAAGGCGACTGCCCCTGCAAGGGGTGCGATTCGGTAATCGGCACAAACTGCGCAGTGCCGTACACCTCGCTGGTGGAGGTGTGCACCACCTTCACGCCGCCCAGCTCCCGCGCGGCCTGCAGCACATTCAGCGTGCCCTTGATATTGGTGTCGATATAGGTATCGGGCGAATGGTAGGAATACGGTATGGCAATCAGCGCCGCCAGGTGCAATACCGTATCGCAGCCCTGCATCGCCTGGCGTACCCCGTGCGGGTCGCGAATATCGCCGGCAAATACCTCCAGCTGCGCCCGCAATTCGGCACTGGCGTGATCCAGCCAGCCCCAGGAATTGAAAGAATTGTAGAGAACGAATGCGCGCACCTGATAACCACGTCGCAGCAATTCTTCCACCAGGTGAGAACCAATGAATCCATCCGCCCCGGTTACCAATATTTTCTTCATCGCCATTCCATTTTGAAAACGCCGCCCCACCCCAGGCCGCGACACTGCCAGAAAGCCAGCGGCAGGCTGGTTTGTCCCATACTCTATAGTATCGCGTGGCTACAGCCATAACAGCAGCAATCAGTATGCAGCACGCTTCTAACCGTGCTTTTTCCCGGGGGCAATATGGCCTTATATGGTTTCGATGCCTTTTCACCCGCCCAGATTGCCGACAAGGTCGAAGCCATCGGCGTCAGCAAGGCGCGGCTGCCGCTGCGGCAGATGATTCCGCTGGGCGTGCTGGCCGGTGCCTTCATCGCGCTGGGCGCCATGTACTACGTGCTAGTGCTGAGCGATGCCACGCTGGGCTTTGCCGCCAACCGGGTACTGGGCGGCGTGGTGTTTTCCCTGGGCCTGCTGCTGGTGGTGGTAGCCGGCGCCGAGCTGTTCACCGGCAACAACCTGCTGGCGATGGCCTGGGCAGATGGCCGCATCAGCAGCCGCGAGCTACTGCGCAACTGGCTGATCGTCTGTGCGGCCAACTTTGCCGGTGCCGCCGGCATGGCGCTGCTGATCTGGCTGTCCGGCCATGGCGCCATGAACGGCGGCCGCGTGGCACAGCAGGTGGTGCTGATTGCCGGCGCCAAGTGTGCGGCACCGTTGGCCGCATTGTTCTGGAAAGGCGTGCTGTGCAATATCCTGGTGTGCATGGCGGTGTGGATGGCGTTGGCCGGGCGCAGCGTGACCGACAAGTTCATCGCCATCGTGTTTCCGATCTCCGCCTTTGTCGCCGCCGGCTTCGAGCACAGCATCGCCAATATGTATCTGATTCCGCTGGCGCTGCTGCTGCGCGACAGCGTGCCACCGGAGCTGGTATCCCCCGCTCTGGGCGTGGCCGGCATGCTGCGCAATCTCGCAGCAGTGATTGCCGGCAACCTGCTGGGCGGCAGCGTGCTGGTGGCGCTGGTCTACTACCTGATCTATCGGCGTGGCACGCCGCCGGCAAGCCCACAATGAACAAGGCCGCCCAGGGGCGGCCTTGTGAGTGGCAGAACACGAATCAGCGGTTGTCGGCCCAGATCAGGCGGGCAATTGCCGAGGAATCCAGCTCGCCCTCGCCTTCCTGCACCAGCTCGCCGATCAAGCCGGCCACCCGCTCGGCTTCCGGCAGCTTGATGCCCAGCGATTGCGCGGTATCCAGCACGATGCCCATATCCTTGAGGTGCAGCTTGGCCTTGAAGCCAGGGGCATAGTTGTCGTCGATCATGCGCTGGCCGTGCACGTCCAGCACGCGGCTGGCGGCGAAACCGCCCAGCAACGCCTCGCGCACCGGCGCCGGATTCACACCACAAGCCTTGGCCAGTTTCATCACCTCGGCCACGGCTGCAATGCCGACGCCGACAGCGATCTGGTTGCAGGCCTTTGCCACCTGGCCGGCCCCGCTATCGCCGATGTGGGTGATGGTCTTGCCCATCGCCTCCAGCGTCGGGCGTACCTTTTCCAGCGCCTCTGCCTTGCCACCCACCATGATGGTAAGCGTGCCGTTGACGGCCCCCACTTCGCCGCCGGATACCGGGCAGTCCAGGAAATCGATGCCCTGTGCGGCCAACTTGCCGGCAATTTCCCGCGCGCCCAGCGGCGAGATGGTGCTCATGTCCACGCATACCAGCCCTGCCGTGGCACCATGTACCACGCCCTGCTCTCCCAGCAGCACCTGCTCCACGTCGGCGGTATCGGAAACATTGCTCACCACTACCTCAACCTTGGCCGCCAGCGCGGCCGGGCTATCCGCCCAGCTGGCACCGGCATCCAGCAGTGGCTGGGCCGATTCGCGCCGCCGCGCCCAGACTGTCACCTGATGCCCCGCCTTGAGCAGATTGCGTACGCAGGGGGCACCCATGATGCCCAGACCGATGTAACCGACTTTCATTGCTTCCCCTTGGATGGATGTAAGGTGCTGCTCAGGGCGATACCGCCGCCGGCTGCTGCCGCATGGCCAGCCATTGCGCGAAATTGACCTGCTCGCCCTTGGCGTGTTGTTCCAGAAAATAGATGAAGGCCAGCACTTCGGCCACGGCGCGATACAGCTCCGGCGGGATATGGCTGTCCAGATCCACCTGCAGCAGCAGGTTCACCAGCTCGGGGGAGTCGTGCACGAACACCCCCGCCTCCCTGGCCTGCTCGATGATGCGCTCGGCAGTCTGGCCATAGCCCTTGGCCACCACATGTGGAGCGTTGTCGCCCTCACGGTAGCGCAGGGCTACCGCCGAGCGGCGATTGTCAGTTCGTGCCTGTTTCATGCTTCACCAGCAGACTGGCCAGCGACAGGCCGGCAGCTTCCATCGCCCCGGCCAGCTGCAGGCGATGGGATTCGATCAAGGCCCCAGCCTCGTCACTATCGGTGGCAAACACCAGCTGTACCTGATTGCCTACCATGCGCAGCCGTGCGGCCAACCCTCCCAGCTGCGGCAGCTGCAGATTGAGCTGGGTATGCCAGGCGCGCATTTCCTCCTTGCCGTCGCCTTCGCGCTCCTGGGATTCGTCGGCCTGGATCTGCCACTGCACCTGCTGGCCCGGCCAGGCCAGGCCGTTGTAGACGAACTGGCGCTGCTCCAGCGTTTCCAGCTGACGCTGCACCAGCTGCCCCATTTCGCCCTGGCGGTTGGCCGCCTCGCCCAGGCGTGCCTGCGGTTCCTGACGCAAATCCTCCAGCGACAGACGGCCATCCACCCAGGCCTTCTGGTGCGATTCATAGAACAACCCGCTTTTTTCCACGGTCTGGCGCAGGCTGTCGCTATGGCTATCGCCGGGCATCGCCGGGTCGTTCAGCAGCGCCTTGTTGCCTGCCGCCACGCCCAGGCTGCCACTGTCGTAGGCATTCGCCAGCGCGGCAGCCGTCGCCGATAAACGCCCACCATGCTGGTTGGCTGCCTGTAGCAGGCCATTCAGGTAGCGGGTGGCATCGCTCAACGATACCGGTGCCGATTTGGCCAGGTCCGGGTCCTGCTCCAGCGTGACCTGCACGAAGCTCAGTTGCGGCTCGGTACTGCGCACCCTCAGCAGCAGCGGGTCGGCATTCAGCGCACCGGAGCCGGGAGGCGCCTGCAGGTGAAAGGCGGCATTCTTGGCCAGCACCACCGCCGAACCATCCGGTAGCCGCTCCGCCACCCGCGCATGCAGCCATTCACCGGCCTGGAATGCCGGCAACTTGCCGCCAGGCTGCTGCAGGGTATCTAGCAGGGTTTCCTGCTGTACCGCCAGCTCCTGCGCCGCCTGCTGCTGCACATCCACCAGCGCGAACGCCAGCGGTTGCATGCTGGCCACCCGCAGATTGAGCTGGCTGCCGGCCTGGGCCAGATTGCCGGCCGGAACATTCAGCAAGAAGCTCTCCCCCTTGATCAGCGCTGTCAGCTTGCCATCCGGCAGGCGTTCGCTGACGCTGGCACTGACCAGCTCGCCGGCACTCAGGGATGGCATGCGCGCCGGCTGGCTGCTGACCTCAATCAGCGCACGGCCTTGCTCGCGCTCCAGCCGTGCAGTCTGTGCCGGGCTGAGTGCAGCATCCGTCGCGCCACGCGCGGCACCGGGAAGCAGTGGAGAAATCATGAGGTGGGGCTATTGCGGTACAGCGACAAAATCAGCTCGGCCTCGCTGCGCGAAATGCCGCAGCGCTCCGCCACATCTGCCGGACTGAAGCCGCGCTTGAACAATTCGATGGCCTGGTTGTACGGGCTGGCCCCTTCCGCCGCTGCGGCGGGCTGGCCATTGCGCAACACGCGCGGTGTCTGCAGCTGCTGCTGGGCAATCAGCGAGACATCCTGCAAGCCGCGCTGCAGATGGCTGACCTGACGTTGCAGCTCTTCCAGATGGTGCAGACTGAACTCCAGGTAGGCAATCCTGCGGTAGGCACGGAACAGCAGATAGCCGCCGACAGCGGCCAGGATGACCAGACCCCAAACGATGTATTCCATCTCACACCCCTGGCAAGTGAACTAGGTTCTCTCTGAAATCTAGCATCCCTACACCCGGGTGGCAGCGCGAAAAATGGATAGTGTGATGAAGCTATTGGCCATAGGTGGAGTCGAGCTTGTTTTGCGTGCTCATCAGCTGCAGGTGTTCGGCCAGTTGCTGTTTTTCCTGCAAGGCCAGCTGATTGACTTGCGCCAGCAACTGCTGGGCCAGCAGTGCATCGGCACGCAGACGCTCTGCGCCAGCGGCATCCAGTTCGGATAGTGGCTGGACACGGTAGTCGAGTCGTGCCAGCTCTACGCTCTTGCTGATGAAGGCGTCCCACTGCTGCTGCTGTGCCAGTTGCAGCAGCTCCTGCAGCAGCGGAATCAGCTGGCTGGCCGGAGATTGGCTGGCCAGCGGATCAGACGGCACCATAGTTCAACCCGGGCTTACCGGCATCGCCAGCGGCAGCCTGCGGCTTGCCGATCTCTTCCCAGGCTCCCTTCAGCTCGCCCAGCAAGTTGGCCACTTCATCCAGCGCGGCACCATCATTGTTGCGGTTGGCCGCAAACAGGCGCTCGCAACAATAGGTGTACAGCGCCGCCAGATTGTCGGCCAACTCGCCGCCGGCCTTGCGGTCCAGCGCGGCCAGCAGGCCTTCGTCCACGATGGCGATAGCCTTGCTGATCAGGCGCCCCTTTTCGGCGACATTGCCGTTTTCCATATGAAAGCGGGCCTGCTTGACCGCCTGGATGGCGCCATCGAACAGCAGCAGGATCAGCTTGTGCGGCGAGGCGCTTTCAACTTCCAGCTCCAGGCTTTTCTGGCCGTACGCTTTGAGCGCATGTTTATTCATGTATTACGTCAACTCGATTTTGTCAGCGCCGCCAACTGCTGCGAGAGATAGTTACCGGTACTCTGCATCTGGGCAACAGTGGCATCCAGCGCGGTAAATTGCTTGCGGTAGCGTGCCTCGGTCTGCGTCAGCCGGTCGGTCATGCGTGTCCGCTGCTCGCCAATGCGCTTCACGGTACTGTTCAGGCCTTCCGTCTTGGCATCAATCACGCCTGTCTTGCTGGCCAGCAGGCTGCTGAGCACGCCATCCAGCGCAAAAGCGAAACCCTTGGTGAATTCCATGGTGCCACGGTCGCCGATAGTACCGCCATTTACCGTGATTGACAGCCCCTCCACCGGCGTTCCCGCAGCCCCGGTCAGCTTATTGCCATCCGCCAGGGCGGCATAACCGCCAATGGTACCGGCCACCTTGTCTGCACCAGCCACGCCAGCGCCATCATCAAACAGGTTGATATTGCCGCTGGGATTCAGGGCAACATTACTCAGGCCGGTAACTTCAACCGTGGATGTCGTGCCGGTCTTGGCCGAGGTCAGCAGCAACTTACCGGCGTTGTCGACCGCCACCGTCACCTTGTCGCCCTTGGTGGTCAGCGTGCTGTCGGCGTTGATCAGGTCCTGCAATTTGCTGGCCAGGGCGGCAGGGGTATACGTCCCGGCCGGCAGGGTCAGCGTTGCACTGCTATCGCCATTGATCTTGACGGAAAAATCGGTATTGCTTGCCACTGCCACCGAGCTCGGCAAGACCGTCGCCCCCAGCTTGGTGCCGTTCAGCACTGCAGTCAGATTGATGGCGTAGTCACCAGTCTTGGTCTTGCCGGTAGCCGCGGAGAACTTGATATTACTGTCGGTGGGCGTACCTACCGAGCCAAACAGTTTCAGCACATCGTCCGGATTGCTGTCGATGGCCTTTTGCAGCTTGGTGCTGTCCAGCGCCAGACTGCCCTCCTTGTCGAATGCCAGGCCGATCTCCGCCGGGCGCTTGTAGGCGCCATCCACTTCCTGAATCGCCGAGAAAGCCGTGCGGATCTGATTGCGTATCGAGCGAATGCTGGCATCCCCTGCCAGCGGTGGCACATTGCGCTTCTGGCCCTTGGCCGGGGTGGTACTGGTATCCACCTTGCTGACATCGTCCAGTGTCTTTTCCAGCGCGTTATAGGCCTTCACAAAGTCCTGGATCGCCTTGGAAATACCCGAGCTGCTGCGGCTGACATTGATCCCCGTCGGCGTATCGGTAACCGCATGCGGTTTGACCAGCGTGAATGTCAGCCCATCCACCGCATCGCTCACGGTGTTGCTCTGCTTGGTGATCATCATGCCATCCAGCTCGAACTTGGCATCTTTTGCTGCCTGGACCTCAGTCAGCTTGGTACCGGCCGGATCATGGGCAAATGCCGACAGGCTGGCATCGCTGGATTCGACTTTCAGTGTGCTCTTGCTGCCCGTGGCCGAGGTATACACCAGGCGGTTACCGCTACCGTCGTTGACGATGCTGGCGGTCACACCGATATTGGCCTTGTTTACCGCATCACGAATACCCGTCAGGGTGGAACCAGCCGGAATCGTTACCGATTTTGGCACCTTGTCCGGGTTCAGGGCAAAGCTGGCACCCGAGGTGGTGCCAAAACTGAAGGTCAGCGTGCCACCACCAATGGCGGTGGTGGTACTGGCAAAGGTGGAAGTTGCCAGTTTCTGGCTCTGCGCCAGCTGCTCTACCCGCAGCAGATAGCTGCCGGTACCGGCAGTATTGGAGCCCGTCACCTTGACGTAGTCTTCGTCGCTACTGCTGGCTACGATGGCGTTGAATTTGCTGCTGTCCTGCAAAGCCTGGGCGGCAGTCTGAAAAGCGGACATGGCCCCTTTTACCTGACCCAGTGCAGAAATCTGGGACTGGAAGTTGGCCTCTTTGACATTGAGCTGCTGCAGCGGCTTGGACTCCACCGCCATCAACTTGCTGATCATGTCGTCAATCGGCAGGTTGGAACCGATGCCTGCAGAACTCAAGGTAGCCATGGTATTACTCCAGCATCAGACTTTCTGTTCAAACAACACGCCCAGCACCTTGTCCAGGTTCTTGGCAATTCGCAGCACTTCTTCGGACGGAAACTGACGGATGACCTTGTCGTTGGTGGTGTCCATCACTTTTACCACCTGGCGCCCGGAGTCTTCGTCTATGGAAAAATTCAGCTCGCTGCTATAGGCCTGCATCGCTGAACTCACCTTTTCCACTGCCTTGCGCAGCTCATCATCCGATGGCTTGCTGCCGGCACTCTTCTCCGCCACATCGGTGGCCTGCACCGCCTGCGGTGACACGGCCACATTCGGTGCGGCTGAGCGTGGCGAGGCTACAGCCTGGCCACGTGCCGCCAGGTCGGAACTATTGCCGCTGGCCGTAGGCAGTACGCCCGGGCCGGGCAGATTACCCAGAATATTCATGATCACTCTCCATGGGCAAAAACCCGGCAGCAAGGCTGCCGGGTTCAATCATACCTAGACTACCGGCCCGCTTAACGCAGCAGGGACAGTACGCCCTGCGGCAGCTGGTTGGCTTGCGCCAGCATTGCAGTACCAGCTTGTTGCAGCACCTGGCTCTTGGTCAGCTTGGCAGTTTCGGAAGCAAAGTCAGCATCCTGGATGCGGCTGCGGGAAGCGCTCAGGTTCTCGGAAGACACTTGCAGGTTCGAGATGGTGTTCTCGAAGCGGGACTGCAAGGCACCGAACTGTGCACGCTGGCCGTTGATCGCCTGCAGTGCCGAGTCCACGATCTGGATCGCTTTCTGCGAGCTGGCGAAGCTGGACACATCCAGCGAGGCAACAGTCTGCAGCGTGGAGTTCGATTGCGACACCAGACCAGTGCTATCAACGATACCGAAGGACTTGTCGGAGTTCAGGGTCAGCGAACCAGCGATGATGGCGGACTGACCGGCAGTCGAGGCTGCGGTCTGGCTAACGATACCCCCGGTATTCGGGTCGTAGGTAGCAATCTTGGCGCCACCACTACCATCAGTCAGGGTGATATTGTTACCGTTCTGGTTAGTCAGCTTGATACCGCCATTGGCACTGTCGTACTCGGCAGTCACACCGGTTTTGCCAGACTGGGCATTGATCGCACTCACAGCCTCGGCATAGTCGCTGGCACTGGAGGTGCCGCTACCCATACTGAAGGATACGGTTACCGCGCTGGTATTATCGGAAGTCAGCTGCAGCGAGTAGTTGGTACCGGCGCTGAAAGTCACGTTGGCTTCGGTTTTTGCGGAAGCGGTCACACCGGTGTCGGAAACGTGGGAGTTGATTTCCGAGGCAATGCTCTGCGCAGTGGAGGTGGCAGTGGCAGTCTTGGTGGTGTAGGAACCCAGCGAACCGTTGATCACCATGGTGCTGGCAACGATCGGGGTAGTACCGGTTGCGGACCAGCCAGTTACTGCCGGGGCACTGCCAGCAGTAGTGTTGTTACCGTAGTTGGAAGTACGGAAGTTGGAGCCGGTAGCGGAAATGGTCTGGTTGGCGTTGGCGCCGACCTGATAGGTCAGGGTGCCGGAAGTACCATCCAGCAGTTTCTGGCCGTTGAATTCGGTGGTCTGGGAAATACGATCCAGTTCGGCAGTCAGCTGGCCAACTTCAGCCTGTAGGGCCTGACGGTCGGTACCGGAGTTACTGGCGTTGGAGGACTGTACTGCCAGTTCACGGATACGCTGCAGGATGTCGCCGGAAGAAGACAGGGCGCCTTCAGCGGTCTGCGCCATGGAGATACCATCGTTGGCGTTGCGGCGCGCTTGATCCATACCGCGGATCTGGCCAGACATACGCTCGGAAATTGCCAGGCCGGCGGCGTCGTCCTTGGCGCTGTTGATGCGCAGGCCGGAAGACAGGCGTTGCAGGGTGGTACCCAGGGCATTCTGGGAGCTGGACAGGTTGCGTTGCGAGTTGAGGGAAGCAACGTTGGTGTTGATGGTAAGCATAATTCAGGTCTCCTTAAAGACTATAGATCGGCACTCCAGACCTCACCGCCCGCTTTGCTCTTGCACTCGTCGGTAGCCTTGCCTCCTACAAGTTATCGACGCTGGCTGAAGATACTTTAGAATTTTTTTCACACTTGGCCAGCATCGTTTACCAGCTGCTCCACTACGCCCACTACCTGGCGCACCGAGTCCGTCCACGGGGCCTCCGGCTGCTTGCCGAACAGCGTCATCATCGGCAGCCACGGGCTGTGTTGTTCCCCCAGGTGGATGCCTTCCACCGCTACCGCCATCAGATCCAGCACCGGCACGCCTGCAGCTGCGGCCAACGCGGCGGTAGAGGTACTGGGCGACACCACGATATCGCAGGCTTTCATCATGGCGATCGAGGCGTCCAGATCATTGAAATGATCTATCTCGCAGAAATCGTGGAACCGGCCGGCAGACAGTTCGTGCACCTGGGCAACTTCTTCTGGTGTCACCTGGTACTGCAGATTGATGAAACGCACCCCGGGCAGAGCAAGCAGCGGAGCCAGCGATTCGATGGACGGATAGAAGCGGGCGCGATCACCTTCCACATTACCGCTGCGCCAGGCCAGGCCAACCTTGATCTCCTTGCCCAGCAAGGCAAAACGCTGGCGCCAGTGGTCGGCACGCGTGACGTCCACCGCAAAGAAACTGGGGCGACCACGCGCAAAATCGCTACGGAATGGGCGCAGATAGGTCGCCAGACTGCCGATGGGTAGCTGGTAATCGTATTCTTCGAATACCAGTGGGTGCGAAACCGGCGCATCGGCAACAAAAATGATGTTCGGGAACGAGCGCGCCAGAATGGTAAGCAGCTTGTGATGGCAGACATACACAATGCTGTCGAACAGCTCGCTCAGCTCATCGAACATCGATGCCCAGAAAATTTCGTCCCCCAGCCCCTGCTCGCGGTACAGCAGCAGACGGCCACCGGTTTTCTCGCCGCGCCACTCCGGCCATGGCAGCTTCGACTTCTGCCCGGTAATCGGGCTGGCCCAGCGCCCTTCGTACAAACGCCAGGCTACGCGCAGATCGTCACTCGCCGCCATCGCGGTCAACGAGGCACTGTGCTGGTATTCACGGTTTTCCGGCTCCAGCCGCAATGCTTCCTGATGCATCTTGAGCGACTCCATCACCTGGCCGCTATCGAGCAACAGGTTGCCCAGCAAACTCAGGGCAATCGGCACCTCCGGCTCCAGAGCCAGCGCACGCTGCAGCGCCTCTATCCCCCGATGCACCTCGCCCTGGTAGCGGTAGTACTGCGCCTGCAGACGCAATACGTGCGCCTCGGTCGCGCCGGCCTGCTGCAACAGTTCCAGGTAATGCGGCGCCACCGCCACCCTGCCGGTTTCCATCACTGCGGCAATCAGCATCGAATACATATGTATCTTCAGCATCTTGTCCAGTGCCAGTTGCTCTGCCTCCCGCTCGAAGCCGGTCAGAAAGTCATACAGCAGCGAATACTGCGCCAGCTTGATCAGCAAGCGGGCATAGCCAAGACGCAGCTCCGGCGCCGTGTCCTGGCGCCCCATCCAGTCATGCATGATGCGGTAATCGGCATCCGGGCAATCAAAGTCGATCAGCACCCCCAGATAGGTCTGGTAGATGAATGCCGGGCACTGCGGCTGGACGATGGCTGCGGCCAGCACCACACACGCCTCTTGATAGCGCTGCTGCGCCACCAGTACCCGAGCCAGCGCATCGGCCACCACGAACAGCTCAGGGTGTTCCTCCAGTAGCGGGCGAGCCAGGTTTTCCACCTGCTGCGGATGCTGCAGATGCACATGGCACAGGATTACCTGCTGCCGCACCGACAGCTCGTGCGGCGTTGTTTCCAGAATCGCTTCAAATATTTCAAGTGCCTGCGCATACTCCCCCGCGGCCATCAACGCCACGGCCCGCTCCCCTTGCAACCGACCGCTGGTTACGGGTTTCTGCATCACTGCTTGCGACTTTTTGTTCATAGAAATCTCATGCCATTGTTGATCGCGGCGCTCTCGCCTTAGCTGTCAGTACCTGCTGCGTCACCACTCAGCGCCGCCAGCAGCGCCTGCACCTTGGCCATGCCATCAGCCAGTGCATCGTCGGCAAACAGAATGTGCTCGCGGCTGCTGCCCTTGCCTGCCGCCCAGTTGGCGATATGGCACACATGCAGGTACTGCAGCCCCATTTCGCGTGCCAGCGCTGCTTCCGGCATGCCGGTCATGCCCACCATATCGGCACCATCGCGCTGCAGGCGCAGGATTTCTGCAGCCGTTTCCAGGCGCGGCCCCTGGGTTACCGCGTATACGCCGCCATCGATGCACGGCACCTGCCCGGCCTGCGCTGCGGCCAACACCACCTGGCGCAGCTCGGCATCATACGGATGGGTAAAGTCCACCCGTACCAGCGGCCGATCCGGACCTTCGTAAAAGGTATGTTTGCGACCCCAGGTGTAATCGATGATGTTGTCCGGCACCACCAGCATGCCGGGCGCCATGTCCGGGCGGATGCCGCCAACGCTGCCGATGGCCAGCACTTTCTTGGCCCCAACACTGTGCAGCGCCCAGATATTGGCACGGTAGTTGATCTCGTGCGGCGCGATGGAGTTGCCATAGCCGTGGCGGGCCATGAACACCACGTTCTGGCTGCCGATACGGCCAAAGGTCAGTGCGCAGGACGGGTCGCCAAACGGCGTACGCACGATCTGGCGATGGGTGACCTGCAGGATGGGTAGCTGAGCGAGGCGGCTGCCTCCGATGATGGCGAGCATGACGTTCTCCTTGTTATGTGCTCGCTGTGGATTTTAGCCTGTGGGCATGCAAAAAGCCCACTGCCAAACAGGCAGTGGGCTGAGGGTGTTGACAAAGCCCTTTCGCCACGCGGAAGGACTTTGTTTTGCAAACAGAAGGCTGCCGATGCAATCGCCTTACTGGAGCGGCCCGGCTTTGCCGGGTCCGGTGGCCTGTAAATGAAGCGTTTGGTCTGCAGCCTGGGCCCACTGCCAAACAGGCAGTAGGCTTTGGATGATTGACATACGCCCGCATCATACCGCAGGCGTTGGCCGCATTATTTCAGCGCATGAATCGCCGGCAGGTTGCGCCAGGCACCGCGCACGTCCATGCCGTAGCCGAACACGTAGCGATCCGGCACGTCGATGCCCACGAAGTCGGCGGCGATCGGTTTTTCCTTGCTGATCAGCTTGTTGGCGAACACACCGCTATAGAAGGCCTTGGCGCCCATGGCCAATACCTTGTCGCGGATGGCAGCCATGGTGTGGCCCTCGTCCAGGATATCGTCCAGCACCAATACCACGCGGTCGCGCACGTCTTCCTTCGGCGCGGTCTTCCACACCAGCTCGCCGCCCTGGGTCTTGTCGCCGTAGCGGGATACGTGCACGTAGTCGAAATCCAGCGGGAAGATCAGCCGTGGCAGCAGCTGGCCGGTGAATACCACCGCACCACCCATCACGGACAGCACCAGCGGGTAGGTTTCCCCCAGTTCACGGGTGATCTCGGCGGCCATGCGGTCTACTGCCGCATCGACTTCCTGTGCAGAGAACAGAATGTCGGAGCTGTTGAGAATACCGCGTGCTTCGGCAACGTTCGGCATGATGTTTCCTTTCCAAATACCAGCGCCGCCTCTGTCGGCAAGGCGGCGCAAAAAAAGTCTATTAGATATTACTTCTGCTGCAAGCCGGCGAGGTAGGCAGCAAACTCGCGGCCAACCTCGTGGTGCTTCAGGCCCAGCTCCACGGTGGCTTTCAGGTAACCGATCTTGGAGCCACAGTCATAGCGCACGCCATCAAAGGCATAGGCCAGCACCGGTTCTTCTTTCAGCAGCGCGGCAATCGCATCGGTAAGCTGGATCTCGCCGCCGGCGCCGGCCGGAGTGTTGAGCAGCTTGTCGAAGATGCGCGGCGTCAGAATGTAACGCCCCACCACCGCCAGATTGGACGGCGCCACATCCGGATGCGGTTTTTCCACGATGCTGCTTACCTGATCACGGCCCTGCGCATTCGGCTGGATCTCCACGATGCCATAGGAGCCGGTTTCCTCGCGTGCCACGGTTTCCACCCCCAGCACCGAGCTGTGGGTCTCGTTGAACACGCGCACCATCTGCTCCACTGCGCCCGGCTCGCCGTCGATCAGGTCATCGGCCAGAATCACCGCGAACGGCTCGTCGCCCACCACCGGCTTGGCGCACAGTACGGCGTGGCCCAGGCCCAGTGCCTCGGTCTGGCGGATGTAGATGCAGCTGACGTTATCCGGCACGATGCCCTGCACCAGCTCCAGCAGCTTCTTCTTGTTGCGGTTTTCCAGCTCGGTTTCCAGCTCGTAGGCCTTGTCGAAGTGATCTTCGATGCTGCGCTTGTTACGGCCGGTGATGAAGATCAGCTCGGTAATGCCGGCGGCCACCGCCTCTTCCACCGCGTACTGGATCAGCGGCTTGTCGACGATGGGCAACATCTCCTTGGGACTGGCCTTGGTGGCCGGCAGAAAACGGGTGCCCATACCGGCAACCGGAAATACGGCTTTGGTGATTTTTTGCATATTGGCTTGATTTCTCGACACAAGCAGTCACAAACGGCCGCCATTGTAGGCGTTTTAGCCGCCACTCTCCAGCAAGGCCAGCAGCCCCGCCTCATCCAGCACCGCCACGCCCAGCTCCAGCGCCTTGTCGAGCTTGCTGCCCGCCTCGGCGCCGGCCACTACGTAGTGGGTCTTCTTCGACACACTGCCGGACACCTTGCCGCCAGCAGCCTCGATCAGCGCCTTGGCCTGGTCGCGGCCCATGGTGGGCAGGGTGCCGGTCAGTACGAAGGTCTTGCCGGCCACCTCGGCATTGCCGACGCTGGCCTCCGCCTGCGGCGCAGCCGTCAGAATGGCGTCACGGTAGGCGGCAATGGCCTGCAGCGCAGCGCGGTTACCTGCCTCGTCCAGCCAGTCGGCCAGCGCGTTCACCACCTCGGCCGGGAGGTCGAGCTTGATGATGTCCACCCGCGAGCATGCGGCCAACGTTGCCAGCTCTCCCTGCTGCGCCGCCAGCTGCTGCGCGCGCACGTCGGTGAGGCGCGGCACGCCGAGACGGGCGTAAAGGTTGGCCGCAGCCAGTTTGTCGTGCAGCTGCGCCTTGGGCGCATGCTCGTCCGCCGGTGCCACGCCGGCCGCCAGCAAGGCGTCGATTACCAGCTCGTTCTGCGCCTCGGCAAAGAACTCGGCAATAGCATCGGCCACTACGCCGCCGATGTCCGGCAGTGCCGCCAGTACCGCGCGCGGTGCGCGGCGCACGTTGTTCAGCGTGCCCAGCCAGTCGGCCAGGGTCTTGGCGGTGGATTCGCCCACGTGACGGATGCCCAGCGCAAACAGCAAGCGTGCCAGCGGCGGCGTCTTGCTCAGCGTGATCGCCTCGATCAGGTTTTCTGCCCACTTGGTAGCGACCTTGCCGGCTTTTACGGTTTCAGGCGTGACGCCTTCCTGCTCGTCGGCGCGGCGCTTCATCTCCAGCAGGTCATCCAGCGTCAGCCGGAACAGATCGGCCACGCTGGCCACATAGTCGAACTCCACCAGCTTTTCGATGTAGCGCTCGCCCAGACCATCGATGTCCATCATGCGGCGGCCGGCAAAGTGCTGAATCGCCTGCACCCGCTGCGCCTTGCACACCAGCCCGCCGGAGCAGCGCGCGATCGCCTCGCCTTCCTCGCGCACCACGTGGCTGCCGCATACCGGACAGGCGGTAGGCAGACGGTAGGCAGGGTACTGCGGCTCCTCGCTACTGCTGAACAGGTCACCGCCGGATGTTGGCCGCATTGGCCGCTCGGCCAGCACTACCGACACCACTTCCGGAATCACGTCGCCGGCACGGCGCACGATCACCGTGTCGCCCACGCGCACATCCTTGCGCCGCACTTCGTCTTCATTGTGCAGCGTGGCGTTGGTCACCGTGACGCCGCCGACGAATACCGGCTGCAACCGTGCCACCGGGGTAATCGCCCCAGTGCGGCCAACCTGCTCCTCGATCGCCTCCACCCGCGTCAGCGCTTCCTCGGCCGGAAACTTGTGCGCAATCGCCCAGCGCGGCGCGCGCGACACGAAGCCCAGCCGCGCCTGCAGTGCGCGGCTGTTCACCTTGTACACCACGCCGTCGATCTCGAACGGCAAGCCGGCACGCTGCGCCAGCACACCTTCGTAGTAGCCGGCCAGGCCGGCTGCGCCCTGCACCACCGGGCGCAGCGCGGTGGCCACTACCGGGAAACCAAGTTCTTCCAGCCAGTCCATCTCGCCGGCATGGGTATCTGGCCAGTCGGCACCTTCCACCTGGGCAATGGCATAGGCAAAGAACGATAGCCGGCGCTGCGCGGTGATGCGCGAATCCAGCTGCCGCAGGCTGCCGGCGGCGGCATTGCGCGGGTTGGCGAAAGTCTTGTCGCCGCGCTCGCGCTGTGCGGCATTGAGCTTGTCGAAGTCCGCCTTCAGCATCAGCACCTCGCCGCGCACCTCCAGCAGCGCGGGAAGCTTAGCCGCATGCAGCTTCAGCGGCAGCGAGCGCACGGTGCGGATATTGGCGGTAACGTTCTCGCCGCTGGCGCCGTCACCACGGGTGGCGGCCTGCACCAGAACGCCATCGCGGTACAGCAGGCTCACCGCCAGGCCGTCGAACTTGGGCTCGGTGGCGTATTCGACGTTGGCCGCAGCCAGGTCCTTGCTCACCCGCTCGTCAAAGGCGATCAGCTCGGCGTGGCGGCTGGCGAAATCCGCCAGCTGCATGTCGGAAAAGGCGTTGGACAGCGACAGCATCGGCACCGTGTGGGTAACGCTGTCGAACGCCGGCAGCGGCGCGCCGCCCACACGGCGGGTGGGCGAGTCCTCGCCGTGCAGCGCCGGGTAATCGGCCTCCAGCTGCTGCAGCTCGCGGAACAGCCGGTCGTACTCGGCATCCGGCACCGTGGGCGCATCCAGCACGTAGTACTCGTGGTTGTAACGCTCCAGCTGTGCGGCCAACTCCTTGGCACGAGCTTCAATCTCGGGGGTAGGCTTGGTCATGGTGGTGCCTCAAATGCAGCACGCCGGCGTCGCCGGCGTGTTTATTACAGACTAGTTGTGCTTAGCGCTGAGCGTGTTCACACTCTCAGGCAAACAGCCGCAGCGCAGCAACACTACCCGGCGCAATGCCGCGGTCGTCCATGCTGCCGTAGATGCGGATCAGCTGCTCGCGGATATGGCCGATGCCGTTGTCGCTCAGCTCGCGACGGTTGTCATCCATCAGGCGAGCATTGAACTCCTGCGACAGGTGACGGGCAAACATCATGGCGCGATCGAACACCGCCACGCCGCCGGCCACGCGCGGCACGTCGAACAGCAGCGTCAGCGCTGGAAAGTTCTTGTCCAGCAGCGTGTGCATGGTGAACGGCGTCTGGTCGGCGGAAGCCAGCGAGAACAGGGTATTGCCGGAATCGGACAGGTAGTGGAACTGACCGTCCGGCTCCAGCTGCAGACCGGCGGCCTCGGCCACGCTGCGCAGGCGCGCACCGGAAATCGGCGAAGTCGGCACGATGCTGATGCCGATCAGCACGTCGACATCGACACAGAAGCGATCCAGCTCGCGCGCGGCCACCAGCTTCTGCTGGCGCTGCGGAAAGCTCACCTGTGCGCCCAGCTGCTCGGCGTAATGGCTTACCTGCTGACAGAAACTGGCCAGCTCCTGCTCGGTCACCGCGCCGCCGCGGTCCACCAGTTGCAGGCCGAAGTTCACCTGCTTGTAGCGGTTACCCGGCACGATCTCGCCCGGTTTCCACAGCCCGCGCTCGGTGCGCAGCAGGGTCTGCACCCGCTTGGCCACGTTGAAACGCGGCAGGGCGGTAAGCGCATGCGGCTGCGGGAACACCACTTCAGCGATGAAATCCAGCGACGGATCCAGCAGCGACACCACCAGCGCCTGATGGTCGGCGCTGTCGAGCTCGGCGGCTGTGTCCTCTTCCTGCAGCAGCACTGGCTCCGGCTCGTGGCGCTGGATGCTGGGAGGCGGCGGCTCGTCGTTCAGGTAGGCGGGCGTGTCGTCATCCTCATCGGCCAGCAATACCGGCTCCAGACGCTCATGACGGCCGTCGCGCACATTGTTCTTGGGCACCTCCAGCAGTACGTCTGCATGGTGGGCAAAGGCCTGACGCGTTTTCTTGCGAAAGCGCCATTCCTGATAAAAATTGAGGCCGTATACCAGCGCAATCACCAAGGCGCCGAGCAACAGCAATCCGATTTGTATTTCGCTCATTGAGCTTTATCCACAGCGGCAACCAGTCTATAGGTCGGCAGTATAACAAATGCCGGCGCGGGCACGCGGGCCGAAACCGCCCGTCATGCCTGTTTTTTATTCAATTTCCTGCAAGCTGAAGCGTACCGGTTGTTCGGTCTCGGCGACAACCGCCTTGCCTGCCTCCAGTTGCGGCGCAAAGCGCCATTGCCACACCGCTGCCTGCGCCGCCTTGTCCAGGCGGGTAAAACCGCTGGAGCGCAGCAGCGTGACCGCGCTTACCCGTCCTTGTTCATTCACCGTCAGCCGCAGCCACACCGTACCCTCCTCACCCAGCTGGCGCGCCAACGACGGGTAGTCCGGCCTGCCTACAGACAGTTTGCGCAGCGCGCGAGTTTCCCCCGCCGCCACATTAGCGTTGGCCGCAGCCGTAGCGGCTCCTGCTGGCGCGGCCTGGGCCAACCCAGCCACCGCTGCACCGGCATGCACGGCAGCAGGCGGCACGGCATCGCCCTGTTGCAGCGTTTGCGCCGGCAACGGCGGCTGCGCGGCCCTGGCAGCCGGTTGCGCACTGGCAGCGCTTGGCTGCACATGCTGCGGAGCCGGTGCCATGCGACTGGCCTGCGCGGGCTGACGCGGTGGCGAAGCAGGTTCCTGCCGTGGTGGCGTGGCAGCCGATATACCGTCACCGGAGCCAGTCGCCCGCTCCACCCGCAGCTCCAGCATGAATGGCAGCTGCGGAGCCAACGGCAGGCTAAAGTTGTGCGCCAGCGCCACCAGCAGCAACAGGTGCAGCAGCAGCGATAACAGCAGCGCCTTGCGCAGCATCAGCTACTTTCACGCATTTTCAGCGCTTCCACGATATCCACCGCCACGATGCGGCTCACACCCTGCTCCTGCATGGTCACCCCCACCAGCTGCTCGGCCATTTCCATGGTCAGACGGTTATGGCTGATGTACAGGAACTGGGTGCCGGCCGCCATCTGCTTCACCAGGTCGCAGAAACGGCTGGTATTGGCGTCGTCCAGCGGCGCATCCACCTCGTCCAGCAGGCAGAACGGCGCCGGGTTGAGGCTAAACAGCGAGAACACCAGGCTCATCGCGGTAAGCGCCTTCTCCCCGCCGGACAGCAGGTGGATGGTACTGTTCTTCTTGCCGGGCGGCTGGGCGATGATCTGGATGCCGGCAGACAGCAGGTCTTCGCCGGTCAGCACCAGCTCGGCGCGGCCACCACCGAACAGCGTGGGGAAGAACTCGCTCATCTTGGCGTTCACCGCTGCATAGGTTTCCTGCAGCATGTCGCGGGTTTCGCCGTCGATCTTGGCGATGGCCTCTTCCAGCGTCGCCATCGCCTGCATCAGGTCGTCGGTCTGGCTGGCCAGGTAGTCGCCGCGCTTCTGCGCCTCTTCCAGCTCCTGCAGCGCCGCCAGGTTGACGGCCCCCAGACCTTCGATGGCGCGCGCCAACCGCGCGATCTCCGCCGCCAGCGCATTCGGTTTCACATTGTCGTTCAGGTGTGGCAGCAGCTCGGCCTCGTCGGCGCCGGCGGTCTGCAGCTCCTCGTTGAACCGCTCCAGGTTGAGGCGCGCCTCCTGGTGCTTGAGCAGCCATTCCGAGCGTGCCTCGCGCAGCGCCGGCAGCGCGGCATTCACTTCCTGCTGCCGCTGACTGTGCTGGCGCAGGGTTTCGGTCAGCGCATTGAGCGCATCGCGTGCTGCGGCCAACCCTTGCTCGCGCGTTTCCCGCAGCGCCAGCGCCTCCTGCAGCGCATCGTCCGGCGCGGCCTCTTCCACGCTGTCGGCCTCAATGGCCAGCGTTTCCAGCCGCTCGGCCAGCTGCAGATCGCGCTCTTCCAGCTCGCGTGCGCGGCGCGCCAGCTCGGCCACTTTCTGCTCGGCGGTAGCCAGCGCCAGGCGGATCTCGTGCACCATGCGCTCGGCATCGCGGGTGCGGTTGCGCGCCAGCTCCAGCCCGGTTTCGGCATTCAGCCGCGCCAGTCGCGCTTCTTCCAGCGTGTCCTGTAGCTCCTCCAGCTGCATGGCGTTTTCTTCAGCCTGCAGCTCGCTTTCGCTGATGCTGTCCTGCGCCAGGCTGCGCTCGTCGGCCAGCCGCGCCTGCTCGGCATGGATGGCCGACAGGCGGGCGGCGCCCTGGCGCGCAGCCTGATCCAGCTTGACGTGCTCAAGCGTGGCGGCGTTCAGCTCGCCCTCCAGCCGCGACAGCGCGCCTTTCTGCGCGCGCACCACCTCGGCCAGCATGCCCAGCGTGGCGACCGCACCATCGCGACGGCGCTGCAGCTGGGCGATTTCCGGTTCGATGCCCGCCAGCCGTTCGGCGGCAGCATCACGCGCCGCCTTGCGCGCCATCATGCCGTCGCCACTGCCGGCGGCGTGGTAGCTGATACTGTTGCGGCCAACCCGGTGGCCTTCGGGGGTGATCCAGCACTCGCCGGCAGCCAGCTCCTGACGGCGGGCAATGGCGGCAGGCAGGCTGTCGGCGCAGTACACGCCGTGCAGCCAGTCGGCCAGCGCGGCGGCAAAGGGCGTAGCCACCGTTACCTGTGCCAGCAAGGTTGGCCGCACGCTGGCGCCAACCGCTGCCGGCGCATTGCCATCCACCAGCGTCAGTGGCGCCGGAGGCATGGCGTCCTGCAGTGCGGCGGCGCGCGCCGCCAGCCTATCAGCCAGCAACGCTTCCAGTGCCACGCGCCAGTGTTCGTCCACCTGCAGGCTCTGCCATAGCGCCGGTGCGCTGGCCAGTTGCTGCGCCTCCAGCCAGCCGGCCAGCTGTTCGCCGGCAGCTTCGCGTGCCAGCACGGCGTCCAGCGCCGTGACTTCGGCTTCAGCACGAGCCGCGTCGGCGCCCAGCTGCGCCAGTTGTTTGTCCAGCTGCTCGCGCTCGGACGACAGATCGGCCTGCTTGGCTTCATCGGCGGCCAGCCGGGCGCGTACTGCATCCAGCGCGCTCTGTGCCGCCGCCATCTGCTGCTGCGCGGTGTCGAGCGCGGCAGCATCCGGCAGGTTGAGGGCGGATAATTCCTGGCGCAGCGCCTGTTCACGTGCGGCCAACTGTTCAATGCTGCGGCGTTGGTGCTCGCCCTGCTGGCGTGCCAGATCGCGCTCGCGGGTGAGATTGGCGATCTGCGCCGTCATCTGCGTCAGGCGCTGGTCGGCAACGCGGAACTCGGCCTCGGCGGAGGGCAGGCTGTCGGCGCCGTCCTCCAGCCCCATCTGCGCCTCTTCCATGCGCAGCTGCGCTTCTTCGCGGCGCGGCAGCCAGTCGTCCAGCTCGGCGGCCACCTGGCTGCGGTTTTCCGCCAGCAGCTGGCGCTCCTGGCGAGCGTTACCGAGTTCGCGCTCCAGCCGCTCGCGACTTTGCAGCTGGTGGCGCTGCTGCTCTTCCAGCCGCGCCAGGCCGGCATTGGCCTCGAACAGTGCCTGCTGCGCCTCATGCACCGCGTCGCTGGCGGCGTAGTGCGTCTCACGCACGGTTTCCAGCTCGGTTTCCAGGTGGGTGTGGGCGGCTTCCAGCGCGGCTTCTTCGGTTTCGATGCGCGCCAGCTCGCCGCGCGCGGCGGCCTCCTGCCGTGCCGCTTCCTCGCGCCGCGCCAGCGCCAGCAGGTTCTGCTTGAAGGTTAGCGCGCCGCGCATGTCCTGGTAGTTGGCCGCCACCTCGGCCTGCTCGGTCAGGCGTTCCACCTGCCGCGATAGCTCCAGCTTGAGGTCTTCGATGCGGGTTAGGTTGTCGCGGGTGTCGGCCAGACGGTTTTCGGTTTCGCGGCGGCGCTCCTTGTAGCGCGACACGCCGGCGGCTTCTTCCAGGTAGGCGCGCAGCTCTTCCGGCCGCGCCTCGATGATGCGCGAGATCATGCCCTGCTCGATCACCGCGTAGCCGCGCGCGCCCACGCCGGTGCCCAGGAACAGGTCGGTGATATCGCGGCGGCGCACCTGCTGGTTGTTGATGTAGTAGCTGGATTCGCCCTGGCGGGTAAGCACGCGCTTGATCGCCACTTCGGCGTACTGCCCCCACGGCCCGGTGAGCTGGCCGTCACCGTTGTCGAACACCAGTTCCACCGAGGCACGCGACACCGGCTTGCGGGTGGAGGAGCCGTTGAAGATCACGTCCTGCATCGACTCGCCACGCAGCTGCTTGGCGGAGGATTCACCCAGCACCCAGCGTACGGCGTCGATCACGTTGGACTTGCCGCAACCATTGGGGCCGATCACCGCCACCAGCTGGCCGGGCACGGCGATGTTGGTGGGGTCGACAAAGGATTTGAAGCCGGCAAGCTTGATATGGGTGAGGCGCAAGGCGTGATCCGCGAATGGGTTGATTCAGCCGGGCATTTTAGCAAGCCCGCCGCCTGCTGCGGCCAACCTTTATATCGCGGCGCCGCAATCGGCTTTGCCCGCCATGACATTGGTTGCCATAATGCAGCCATGGAAACACTTACCCTTGCCCATCATTTCCTCATCGCCATGCCCGACATGGCCGACCCGCTGTTTGCCAAGAGCATCGTGTACGTCTGCGAGCACGGCGAACAGGGCGCGATGGGGATCATCATCAACAAGCCGTCCGGCATCGTAGCCGCGCAGCTGCTGGAGCAGATCGACCTGCCACTGCCGGAAGGCGACGCCAGCACCTGGCCGGTGTTCTTCGGTGGCCCGGTGCAACCGGATCGCGGCTTCGTGCTGCACAACCCGATCGGCAACTGGCAATCCACGCTCACCATCACCGACGACCTGGCGCTAACTACCTCCAAGGACATCCTGGCGGCGGTCTCGGAAGGCAAGGGCCCGGACAAGCTGCTGATGAGCCTGGGCTACGCCGGCTGGGAAAAAGGCCAGCTGGAAGAGGAAATCGCCAACAACGGCTGGCTGACCGTGCCGGCGGAAGAATGGGTGATGTTCGACACGCCGGTGGAAGATCGCTATAGCTGCGCCATCAAGCTGCTGGGCTTCGACCCGGCGCTGCTCAGCACCGTTTCCGGCCATGCATAAGGGCACGGTGCTGGGGCTGGACTTCGGCGAGAAGCGCATTGGCGTTGCCATCGGTGAGCCGGAAGTGGGCATCGCCACCCCACTGGAAACCATCCGCAGTGAAGTCAACGACGTGCGCTTTGCCGCCATCGGCAAGCTGGTGGAAGAGTGGAAAGTCACCGGCTTCGTGGTGGGCCTGCCCTGCCACATGGACGGCGGCGAGCACCAGCTCACGGCGCTCTCGCGCAAGTTCGCACAGCGGCTGCACGGCCGTTACAAGCTGCCGGTTTGGCTGGTGGACGAGCGACTGACCTCGGTAATTGCCGAAGGCTTGCTGGAAGAAGCCGGCGTCTACGGCCGCCGCCAGAAGGAAATGCTGGACCAGGTGGCGGCTCAAGCCATCCTGATGGGCTGGTTTGAACAACCGGGCGAGCCGATTGGTTGAGGCAGAGTTGGCCGCAAGCAGCAAGGCGGCAAGACATGAAAAAAGGCGGAACATTCCGCCTTTTCTATTACAGGGGCAAGCTTACTTACGCACGCCCTTTTTCTTTTCCTCGCGCTCCAGCCGCGCATTTTCCTTTTGCGCCGCGCGCAGCACTTCGTGCTCTTTCGCCGCTTTCTCCCATGCGGCCCACTCTTCCGGCAGCTCCAGCGAGATGCGGCCGATATTGCCATCGCGGAAGTCTGTCAGCACGATCTCGGACGCTTTCTGGATATTGATGCGCCCCCCCGGCAGCACTGCCCCGCGCTTCTTGCCGATCAACTCCAGCACCTGCCAGTCCTGCAGGCCATCGATATCGCCAATCTTGTAGCGCGCATCCAGTGCGGTGGCATAGCGCTTCATCAGGTACACGAGCAGCTCGAGCGCCACTTCCTCCTCATCCAGCGCATTGCGGCCAACCGCGCCGCTGGCGGCCAGGTTGTAGCCGCCCTGAGGAACGATGATCTTCGGCCATAGCATGCCGGGGGTGTCGAACAGCTCGATATCGTCGGCCAGCATGATGCGCTGCTGGCCCTTGGTAATGCCCGGTTCGTTGCCGGTCTTGGCAATGCGCTTGCCCATCAGGCTGTTAATCAATGTGGACTTACCCACGTTGGGAATGCCGCAAATCACCACGCGCAACGGCTTGTCGATGCCACTGCGATTGGGTGCCAGCTCGCGGCAGGCAGCTACCAGCTTTTGCGCCGGCGCACTGTCGGAAGCATCCAGCCCGATAGCCTGGGTACCTGGCTTGCTGCGATACCACTTCAGCCATTGCTCGGTGCTGGCTGGGTCGGCCAGATCCTGCTTGTTCAGCACTTTCAATGCCGGCTTGCCGCGCGCCAGGCGGGCAATCATCGGATTGGCGCTGGAGCCAGGCAGGCGGGCATCCAGCATTTCGATTACCACATCGATACTGCCAAGGCGCTCTTCCAGCTCCTTCTTGGCTTTGTTCATGTGGCCAGGGAACCATTGAATGGCCATTGGCTATCGCTTTCTGAGTGGGTCGAGCAGGTGGCTCAGCCCGTTGTGATCCAGTTCATGCATCAGCGCCAGCAGGCGGCCGATCTCGCCGGGCGGAAAGCCCTCGCGCGCGAACCAGTTCAGGTAGTGTCCGGGTAAATCGGCAATCACCCACCCCTTGTACTTGCCATAGGGCATGGTGCGGGTCAGCAATAACTGCAGGTGGTCGGCATCCATGGCGGGTCATTCCGTGCGAAGCCGCGCATTGTGCCAAAAAATCATCGACTTGGCAGCTAGATCAGGGCAGTTCCTTGCCATCGTTGAACGCCAGGTAGCCTTTTACCACCCTGTAGATGCTCCATACCCACACGCCGAATGCCAGCACGGCACCGAGGCCGAACAGGAAAAACAGCGGCCCGGAAATGATATAGCCCACCAGCGCCAGCCAGAAGGTGCGGATCTGCCAGCGGAAGTGGCTTTCCCAACGCGTGCCGCGAGCGTCATCAAGCTTCACGTAGTTGATGATCACGGCCACGATGGCCGTCACCCCCACCAGCAGGCTGCAGGCCTGCAGTACGTAAACCACCAGCGTCAGATTACGGATCGAATCATCCTCGCGCGGCATACGCTCGATATAGCCATCACGCATTACGGTTTCCTTGTTATCTGGAGAAGATAGTTTGTAGTTTAGCCAGATGCGGCGCCAGATCACGCCGCAACTGCTGCGACTGCAGCACCGGGGATCCCTGCTTGGCCTGCTGCGGGAAACGCCCGGTAGCAGCAACAGCGGTACCCGTGGTAACGCTGATGGCAAACGACTGCAGCGGCACCAGTTCCAGCCCCAATCGCTTTGCCAAGCGCTTCAGACTGGCATTGATCGCATCCATCTGCACCAGTTCCGTACAGCCCAGCATCAGGTGCTCCAGCTGAAATACCACCACGCGTGCGGCCAACCAGTCAGCCGTTGTCGGCACACCGGAAGTCGCCGCGACGTAGGCCAGTGCCCGCACCTCCGGGAACAGCGACTCCATCACACATGGCAACTGGCGTTGCTGCCATTGACCCAACTGCGCCAATACATCATGGGAGACACTGCCGGACAAACGCTCGGCATCGCAAAAAATATTCAGGCTGACAGCTGGCATACCTTGCGGCAAGGTGCCGGACCAGAGACGACTGTTTTCCATCATGTTTGCTCCTTGAGCCGTAACCGGGAAATCAGCCAACCTACAAAGACCAATGCCGCCAGTTACGGCGGCATTGTAGAAAATTCGGGGTATTTCAGAGCACGAAGTTTCCTGGCGCCGCCAGAGAGAAGCGGTAGCCATAATAGTAAGCAACGGAAACAATGCGGCTGAAAGTAGTCATCTGCCCATGATGAGGGCCGCAGCCCGAATCGTCAACCTTTGCGTGCCAAAGCACATCCAATAGCTGAGCGTATTTCTGTAATGCGGGAGGGTAAATCGACTTGAGGCCAACGTAGGCCGCAAGGGTGGCGGCGGAGTGCCGAGGCATGAGGCTTGCTGTGGCTGTTTACGCCACCCCAAAAGCACAAAGCCCAGCTCGTCTGAGCTGGGCTTCTTGTGGGGGAGTCTGGCGGTGTCCTACTTTCACACGGGTATCCGCACTATCATCGGCGCTGAGGCGTTTC